>CALCRE010000250.1 GCA_937894465.1 uncultured Clostridia bacterium | reverse complement strand
TTGTACATAACAAGCGTTTACAACATTGTCGAAGGATATTTACTCTTAAAAGGAGACGTAACTTGAAAGTAGAAAGACGGGTGGAAATGCACCGAGCAATTTAATGACCTTGTGTATGGATTGCCATAAGAAATATCACAACGGCACATTAAAACTTAATTTAAAGCGTGGGCAATCATTTAAAGATGCTGCGTTTATGGAAATTATGCGATGGACTCTCTACGAAAAGTTAAAAGAACAGTATCCAAACGTTAAAACAACTTATGGATACATAACTAAAAACACAAGGATACACAACGAATTACCCAAAGGGCATAGAATTGATGCGTTATGTATAACCGGAAATCTGAAGGCAAGACGATTAGATCATTGGCATTACATCAAAAAGATAAGAAGGCACAACCGCCAAATACATAAAGCAAATATATTAAAAGGCGGCACAAAGAAGCTCCATCAAGCTCCATACTTAGTAAAAGGATTTAGGTTATTTGACAAGGTTAGGTATCAAAAACAGGAAGGATTTATATTCGGCAGAAGGAGTAGCGGTTATTTTGATTTGAGAAGACTTGACGGAACAAGCATTCACAAGTCAGCTAATTACAAGAAATTGGAGTTACTACAAAAAAGAAACGGATATTTAGTTGAGGAGAGAAGGAGGTTGGCACTTCCTCCCACCACCTAAAGGTGATGGGTTTCTGTGCCTAGTATTATATGAAATTTGATCAATTGGTACATGAATTTTTGTCTGCCGGTATTCACAAAGGTGATGTTTTAGCCGTACACAGTTCTCTTTCAAGCTTGGGAAATGTAGAAGGCGGTGCAGAAACTGTGATTAGAGCACTACAAGAGGTTGTGACAGAAAAAGGCGGTTTGGTGATGCCCACTCACACAGGAAATCTGTCTTGCTACAAGAAAACAGGTTATCATCCTGCTAGAACAAGTTGCAAAGAAATCACCGGCATTATTCCGGATACCTTTTGGCGGACTGAAGGTGTCGTAAGAAGCATACACCCCACTCACTCTGCAGCCGCTTGGGGAGATCGAGCTGATTGGTTCATCGAGCATCACTCCCCTTCCACTTATGCCTTCGGAGAAAATACACCTTTTCATAAAGTTGCTTTGGCCGGTGGTAAAATACTTTTGCTTGGTGTGAAGAATACAAGAAACTCCAGCATTCATGTTGCTGAACACTTAGCTGACGCCATCTATATGAAAGCATCTTATACATTACCGGAAGGGACGGTTTATTTGATCGAACTATATGACGGTTCCATAATCGAGCATCCTATAACACAACATATACCCGGGTGTAGTCAAAATTTCGATGTATTCGATCCGTTGCTATTAGAAACCCATGAGATGAGAAAATGCATGATCGGACCTGCAGAATCTTTCCTGCTGGATTCAAATCGAATGATGAAAACATTAGCACATAACATAAAAAAACAACCGGAGCTGGTGTTGTGCCACCATACCGATTGCAGCTGTTGCACAAATAGAAGAAAGTTATTGAGCATTCTTTAGAACAAAATGTTTAGAATCAAGATAATCGTTTCATGACACAGGATTCTTTATTATCAATCAATAGCATCTGTGCTACAACCAGTATCGCTGCTGTAAAAAACGCCGTCCAAAAATTCGGGTAGGAGAATCCTTTAGACAACCTATCCGCAATACGAAGTGTCCATGCGTTGACAAACAGACTCATCAAACCGAACGTGATCAAGTTCAAAGGCAGTGTGATCAAAAGCAGTATGGGTTTGACAATCAGGTTCACCAACCATAAAAGTATTCCCATTCCTACCACTGCTGACAAGGATCGATATTCAATGCCGGGAAAGATCAACACCGATAAAAATATCACTGCAACATTAAATAATATGATGATTAATTGTTTTCTCATAACAAAACTCCTATATAAATCGGATGGATACCTTTACATCATTCGAGTCAATATCCACCAAGGAAAAACTACCGGATTCTTGCAAGGCTTCAAACAAATCCGTTATTGTTTGAAGCGTATTGTAGAAACCAAACCCGCTTCCAAACACTTCTTCATATGCTTTGCTTGTCATTAGCCGGGGTAGAGCTAGATCGGCAAGCAGCGTCAAACCTTCCAAAGAGTAAAACAATTCAGTACAAACGTAGATAGGAATGGGTAATTTAATCTTGAATTTCTTTCCCGTATCAACCTTCACCAAGATGAACCAGGATTTATTTTCAATCATAACATGAATCCTATTCTATGTAGATATCTACATTGACCCCGTCCCCTTTTACATCCACTAACTTCATGGCTTCCATATCTTCTTCCAAGGCATCGATGATTTCATCCAAATTCAAGTCTTCAATATTGATTCCGTTTTCAGCCATTTCGTCTCTTGCAGCTTTTGGCACTAAGTTCATAAATTTTGTAGCTAATTTTGCCACTCTCAAGGGTATATTGACATTCACTGTTTTCATTTCGTCCCTATCACTATCCACCCTTATTTTCAAGTACTTTTTGGACATACCGGGTGATACGGTCTCCTTTTTAACAGCAAGACTTTTGTCTCCCTCTAATGCACTGATGAGGTCCATCCCTTCTTTAGCGGTAATTTTACCGTTTTCAATCATCTCCAATATCTTTAACTTTTCATCCATCTTAAGAATCCTCCTATTCATTTTATTGATTCGTATTATTCATCATTTCAATGGCATCTTTTGCAGAGATCTCACCTTTGTTCAAGGCTTCCAAAATATCTTTTCTTTTTTGCTCCTTGACTTTCTCATCACTATCAACGGATTGGATAGGGTTAAGCCCTAAAGATTGAATCAAACGATCCAGCCTCCCTCGAACCGTCGGGTAAGAAATCCCCAGCTCTTTTTCCACATCCTTGATACTGCCCCTGCAGCGTAGAAAAACCAAAAGGAATTCCGTATCGCTGTCATCCAACATTGAAAAGATATTCGGCTCGAATCTGCCCTCTATCCGTGTTTTGCATTTATCACATGAAACGGACGTGATGACAATAGGGTCGTTGCATACAGGACATTTATTAAGCAACTCATATTTCATGCTATTAGCCTCCTTTTATTCTTTTGCAACATTCCATGGTCTTGGTGACGTACATCTTTGAATTGAGCTTGTTGTTTCATATCCGTTTTCCGGCGAAGTCAATTCTTTTATGACGGCATTCCACAAGCGGGTTAAAAGACTCCTTTTCCTTATGGAGGTTCTCACATAAGCTTCGTCCAATCTTTCGCAAACGCAATATTTTCTTATAGCATCGGATTTGATGTTTTTCATTTCATAATTTGTAAAGTTAATCTGTCTGTTCATTTTTTTATTATTCTCCATCTTTATTTGGAAACCTTTTATATATTTACCTCAGCTTCTTGTTTACACGGTAATTATAATTCACTGTATTAATATTGTCAATAATGATATTAATATTTTTAATTATAATTTGATTAAAATTAAAGTTTTTTAATTTATAATATTTAATCGCTCTGTGATTTATCATACTGAATGTAGGTAAGGAAGTTCGGTCAACTCCGGTTCCAAAGAAGGTTATACCATATCTTTACTAAAAAGCAAATACATATTAGCGGTAATATTTGGTTATAGTTAAATTGGGATAAAAACAGCACCTGTACGGGAAATTCATTTTTTGTTGAGATGTGCACTTGGGTACTGTATAATACAGGTAACGAACAGTCCTGGAAAAAGGAGGCCGAATATGACTCATTTACAAGCTGACATAAGATACCTGTTTCATAGCGGATTCTCCCTAGAAACCGCATCAAAGTATCTTGTCTTTGATTATTGGGAAAACAATCGTGATCCGAAAAAATTACGTTCTGTCCATGAGGGTATCCTGCGTCCGGATCTTTTCCCGAAAGACAAGCAAGTCCTTGTTTTTGCAAGTCATAATCACCGGGATCACTTTGATCCTCGCACACTGGATTGGGCAAAGGAACATCCGAATATACAATACATCTTCAGCAGTGACATCAATGTGAAGAACAAGGAGCTCCGATCTCATTTCATGAGTCCATACGAAACATGGACAATTAATGATTTAATAGTGAAGACGTACGGCTCCACCGACCAAGGGGTATCCTTTTTAGTACAAACCGATGGATTGGATATTTTTCATGCCGGGGATTTGAATATGTGGTATTGGTATTATGAATCCACACCGGAAGAACTTATTGAAGACCGAAAAAAGTTCATTGGTGAGATGGATAAAATGAATAAAGAGCATGTGGATATCGCATTCTTCCCGGTGGATCCGAGATTAAAAGAGTACGGCTATTTAGGAGGAAAATATTTCATCAACCAAATGAAACCCGATCTGTTTATTCCCATGCATTTTGGGGAGGATTACGGGTTCATCAAAGCCTTTGAACGAAAATTCAATTCCCTGCCTTCTAAAATCATACCCATTGAAGGAAAAGGTCAAAAGATTGTGTTTAACAAGCCTTTCAAATATTATATATGAGCATTCCTGTAATCAAGTTATATGAACTTTGAAAACAAAGGTACCCTCTGATA
>CALCRE010000249.1 GCA_937894465.1 uncultured Clostridia bacterium | reverse complement strand
ATCGATCTGGATAACGTTATATGAACTTCGATATTATTAGGTTATGCAGTATAACTATCTTTTTTAATACGCCATTGTAAAAGAAATATTTGATCCGGCAGCCTTAAATCAGTATACTGATAAAGCGGTTTAACTTCCCCTGATAATTTGAGAAGCTAAAATAAAAAGTATAAAGGAGTCATTATGCCGAAACCAAATAACAGATCTCTTGAATATGAAAAGACACGATTATCCCTTATTCTGCAAAAGATTGATCAGGCTTTGATTGACAAGCAAGAAGAACGTATACGGTTACAAGATGAGATTCAATATATCCAAGCGCATTTTAATGGAGACAACTTTCAAAACGACATTGATCTGTCAGTCAATTCGGCATTGCTCTCTGCTGCTGAAACATTACTTGCAGGATTGAATGTATCTTCACAAAAACCCTATTTTGCCCGGATCGATTTTAAAGAAGATCAGGGCAAAGAACATGAAGTGCTATATATTGGGAAGATGAATTTCACCGAGAAGCCGGGCGAAACACCTTTAATTGTCGACTGGCGCGCACCTGTTTCCAACCTCTATTATGAATCGCGATTAGGAGAAGCCGAATATCTGTGTCCGGAAGGGACAATCAAAGGTGACCTTGCATTAAAAAGGCAATATGTGATCCAAAACAGAATTTTGGAGCAATACCATGATATCGACTTGACCACCAATGACGAATTGCTGCAAAACGCTATCATCGCCAATACAGACAAGCGTTTAAAAGACATAGCAGCCACCATACAAATTGAGCAAAACAAGATCATCCGCTCGGGCATGTGGGTACCCATTATCGTACAAGGTGCCGCCGGTAGCGGAAAGACTACCGTGGCTTTACACCGAATGGCCTATATGATCTATCAATATGCAGAAAAGTTTGACCCGGAGCATTTTATCATCATTGGTCCCAATAAATTCTTTCTGGACTATATATCCGATGTATTGCCGGAATTGGGGGTCACCCATGTCACCCAATCCACATACGAAGATATGGCTATGGAGTTTATCGGGAAAAAATTGAAGGTAAAAAATAAAAACGAAAGTCTTGAAAACGGATTTGGCACTTATGAACAAAAGAAGATGATAATGTTTAAAGCTTCTTTGAAATATCGCGATGCCATTAAATTGTATTTAGATAAAAGGATTCAGGAGATCTTGCCCAAACGTAACATCACTTTGGATCAATTTACTGTGATGGATTATTCTAAAATCCGTTATTTGTTTCATACCTATTTAAATTATTTACCCCCGTATGAACGTTTACCGGTGATGAAAGACCACATTAGGAAGCTAATGAAGGACACTGTGGCAAAGGTGTCTGAAATGATAGAAATCCAATGCAATAACACCCTATTGACCCTAAAACGGGAACAAGCCAATTCGCCGGAGCGTCAAGCCCTTATCATCCAAGCTATAGAACAAAGGGATAACACATTATTGTTTATGAAGAAAAACAACCGGAAATTGGTTGATCAATACTTTAAGGAAATCAAAAAGGTTGCGGCGCAAGATTACTATATGGACTTTTTACGAGATACAGTCACCAACGCCAATGGAATACTAAAAGAAATCGCACAAGAAACATTGGCTTCAATCGAAAAAGGAGTGTATGAACTCGACGATCTGGCACCTTTGATGTACATCCGGCAATATATGTACGGCACCGGGGAATTTAAGGAAATCAAACATGTTGTCATTGACGAAGCACAAGACTTGAGCCTATTTCAGCTATACGCTTTAAAGGTATGCACACCCGGAAGTTCCTATACCGTTTTAGGTGACGTGTGCCAAGGCATCTACAGCTATCGAGGTATTTCGGATTGGTCATACTTGCAAGAGATCATGGCAACCGATCGAGGATGCAAATATGAAGTATTAAGGCAAAGCTACAGAAACACTGTTGAAGTCATGACCGAAGCAAGCAAAGTCATATCAAGAGTAAAACCCTTTGCTCCTTATATAGCCAAGCCGGTCATCCGGCACGGAAATCCGGTAAGTTACAAAAAAATTGATCAACAACAATTATGCGATGAAGTATCCCATCTGTTGGATCTTTGTAAAAAAGCAGGCAGAAAATCCGTTGCAATTATATGCAAAACATTATCCAAGTGCAAATCATTGCAGAAGGTCTTGGACAAAAACGGTATCGAGATGAACCTGATCACCGGAAGCGAAAAGGAATACAGCGGTGGTAACGTGTTACTACCTGTTTATCATGCCAAAGGGCTTGAATTCGAAACGGTGATCATTCCTGATGCAGATGATGAAACATACCATATGGACACACACGATGCAAAGCTTTTGTATGTTGCCATGACAAGACCTATACACGATTTGCATTTATTTACTACAGGCAATTGGACCGGTTTGGTGGATCCATAATCAAGGATATATGTTGACTTTAGTACCGATGAGTAAATACGGGTCCAACAAGTCGATATCCTCGTCAGTCAAAGCAATGCAACCTGCAGTCCAATCTCTTAAGACGCCTCCTCCATGAATACCTACCTCGCCCCCTAAGGGAGTATACCAATTTGGTGTCTCTCCTCTTTGGATGGCTTGTTCAATGTTTTTTAATTGGTTCTCAGTAATTCTGTTGTTCTCGTATGCTTTTTTGGCATCCTCGATTCCGGGATAGCTTAATCCATAGAAGATATAAAAAGGGCTGTTCCGGTTAATATAGCAGATGTAGTAGCTGCCTTCCGGCGTTTTACCGTCCCCTTCTTTTTCTTTGTGTCCAACCGGATTAAAACCTAATGCGATGACAAACCGGCCGGTCAAAGTGTCATCAGCAAATAACTCCAACCGCCTATCTTCTTTATATATATCAACTCGAAAGGATTCACAGGAAGCAGAAGGTTTTAAAAAGAACAGCTCGTCATCCGGATCCTTTACAGGTTCTGTAGTTTCTAATATAGTTTCAACTGATGTCTCCGCTGTCTTCTCTTTTGTTGTTATAACACTCGTTTCCTCTACTACAGTTGTGGTAACAACCGGTTTAACCGTTTGCCGAATAGAAGTCACAGGTTCGCCTATATGATCAAAATCTGTCTGCGCCCCTTCGCATCCGCATATACAAATTAGAAACAAAATCATTAAAACCGTCCACCATTGCTTCATAGGAACCTCGTTGTTATTGTAAATTATTAATTTGCACAATTATGATAGCAATTTCATATGTGCAAAAAAGTGTTTTGACCTTTTGCTTTTTGATTTCATACCTTTTATACTTCACCTACTGACTTTATTGCGTATAAGGTTAATATATTATATAATAATGTGTAGAAACTTGAAAGTGGGTGCACTGATGCCGACGATTAGCATGTTCTATGGAATTATAGTAAGGATGTACAGAGAACTTGGTGGAAAGCATAATACTCCACATATTCATGTTATATATAGTGGAGATGAAGCGATTTTCGATTTTGATGGAAATATGATAGAAGGATATATTCCAAGAAAACAACAGCAGTTAACAATTGCTTGGACATTAATACATCAAGAAGAATTAGAAGCCAACTGGCAGTTGTTACAAAATGGTGAAGAATTTTTTAAGATTGAACCTTTGAGATAGGAGGGGGTTATGTATCCACGACCTAAATATGTTGAATATATAAAAGATTATAAATTGCTTGTTACTTTTGACAATATGGAAAAGCGAATCTTTGATGCTGAAAAATTAATAAATGATAAATGGTTCAGCTCACTAAAGAATATAGGATTATTTAAAAGTGCAAAAATCGTCCACAAAACGTTAGAATGGCCAAATGGCACAGACATATGCCCGGACGACCTATATGAATTAAGTAAACATTATGAGATCTAGCTAATCAACAGGATAACCTTTTACTCTATAATATTAGCCATGAATGAATTGCAAAAACCAAGCAACTAGGGCAAAACCGGTTCAGGAAAAATCGGAAATCTGCAATCAAACACATTTACTTGACTGCAGGTTAAATAAATGAGCGTATTTCCCATTTCCCGTTTTGTTTCAATAACTCAAAGTGAGAACCCTGCTCAATAATAACTTTTACCTTCACTCAAGCGGTTGAAATCGGGTCAAGGGGAGGCTGAAGGCTCGTCAAGTATCATATATTCGCTGTCCATGAAATATGCACGCGCAAGACCTACAAGTTGCCATTGTCCGCCGGATAGGTCTTTACCTGTATACCGGCTAAATTAAATGTGAAATTAGCAGTAAAAACACAATAGTCCTTATAGTCCTTGCAGAAACCTTGTATAAGTGCTCTGAAGGACTATTGATAACCTTTATTATAAGCTTGTGTGGACTCTAAATATTCAAATAATCTTTTAACTCTTGCACCTTGTTTGTTTTCTCCCAAGTCAAGTCAAGGTCAAGCCTTCCGAAATGACCGTAAGATGCCACCTGGGCATAAATCGGTTTTCTCAAATCATAGTTCTTAATAATCGCCGAAGGTCTTAAATCAAACAAAGCATACACCGCTTTGGCTATCTTTTCATCATCCACTACACCGGTGCCGAAGGTTTCCACCATAATGGATACCGGCTTGGCCACTCCGATCGCATAGGCAAGCGCAACTTCACAGCGATCAGCCAGTTTTGCAGCTACGATATTCTTTGCAACGTTTCTTGCGGCATATGCAGCGGATCGATCCACCTTGGTGGGGTCTTTTCCGGAAAAAGCACCGCCTCCATGTCTTCCCATTCCACCGTAAGTATCCACGATTATTTTACGTCCGGTTACTCCGGAGTCTCCTTGAGGGCCTCCGATAACAAATCGTCCGGTAGGATTGATATAGATCTTGGTTTTTTGATCTATAAATCTGCTTGGCAAAACTTGCATCACGATATTTTCCACTAAGTCGTCATATATCTTCTTTTGAGTCACATCGGGATCATGTTGGGTCGAGATAACAATGGTATCAATTCGAACGGGCACTCCGTTCTCATATTGTAAAGTCACTTGAGATTTACCGTCCGGTCTCAAATACGGTAAAATGTTTTCTTTTCTTA
>CALCRE010000248.1 GCA_937894465.1 uncultured Clostridia bacterium | reverse complement strand
GCTACGATATTGTCATATACAACAACATCATACCCGAACAATTAGAGAGGAGCTATATATGAGAAATGAACCGGAAATGAGAAAATTGATTTTGGATGTCGCTAAAGCAGATGAGCGTATCTGAGCAGTGCTTTTGGTGGGTTCGTAGGCGAATCCTGCTATTCCGAAAGATATTTACCAAGATTATGACATCACCTATTTTGTAGAGGACATCACACCGTTTTACAATAATCCTGTATGGGTTGAAGAACGCTTTAGAAAGCATCTGATTATGCAAATGCCGGAAGTTATGTGTTATACTGACGGAGGCGGTCGTTTAACTATATGATGATTTATCCTGACGGAGTTCGCATTGACCTGTCTTTTGATTTTACAAAGTATATAGATAACGGCGAGCCTGCAGTTGTTCTGTTGGATAAACATAACGGAAGCGGATTTTTACCGAAACTGCCGGATCCCTGTGACAAGTATTGGTATATCAAGCCACCCGCACCTCTCTTTTTTTACTCTAGCAGTAACAACTTCTGGTGGTGCCTTAATAATGTAGCAAAAGGTATGGCACGAGATGAGCTTCCTTATGTCATGCACATACTGAACAATGTGGTTCGGGCTGAATTACACGATTGACTATTATATCGGTACACAACACGGATTCGATCTCCCCACATGAAAAGAAGGCAAATACTTTAAGAAATATTTGTCACCTGAACTATATGTGCAGTACGCCGCCACCTATTCCGGCAGTAATTACAGAGACATATGGGAAGCGGTTGATACGATGTGTAATTTGTTTCATACGCCGGCAGTGACGGTAGCGGCGTATTTTGACTTTTCTTATCGGCAGGATGAAGAAGATGGAATGAGAGAGTATTTAGAAATAGTGAAAAAATCAAAACCGACGAAGAACGACATGCTGGAGTTTTCCCTGTTATTCTAAAGGAATACAACCCGGTATGGCCGAAATGGTATGAGGAGGAAAAAGCGAATTCGGAGCGGTTGGTTGGTGTGAAAAACATTACACGAATCAGCCGTTTTGACAGTACCTCGGCACCGGGTCCTATGGTAAAGCCTACGGTGGATATCATGTTGGAAACCAATAGGGATACAAACATTTCTTAAATATCGAAATCGAGTTTCTAAGATTATGAGAATTCTAGTTAAATAACCTACGTTGATTTTAAAAGCGGTAGAGTACATTGCTCATTATTGCAAGCTCTACAATAAAGCAAAATCCCGAAAAAACTTTCATTGGACTATATAACTTATCACTATTAGAGCAATAGGAGTATATGGATTTTATGAAGCGGATCATTGCTAAGTTTTCCATGGTATGAACTGCCTATAGCATCTACTGCCATGAGAAAATAATAATTGTTGCTGCCTATGCTGTTTTTTTATAACAGCCTAACAAGGTCGTATGGACGATCTTTATCTTGGTAGTGGTGTCTACCGCTGACTTTTTGATTTTACAAAAACATAGAGTTGATATATACGCCTCAATTGAAGAGGGACGGGAGTATTTCTAGAATTAATGCAACTGTTGTCCTGAGTGCTCTGAGTCCGGTTATGCTAAACATTGGAGAGAACATCTCTTTTGGCAGTATTACCGCAAACATTGCCGGCACTACACAGAATTTTGATTATCTTTCCGTCTACCTACAATCATTGCTAAAAACACGCCATTTCCTGCCCATAGTATTTCAGGGGTACCATTATGCAGATAAGTTTTCTTGTATGCAGATTTAAAATGAAAGTCTTATGATGATACCCCACAAAAATATGGTTTCAACATAAAAGTGGGGTATAATAGAATCATAGGAGGTGGCGAATTGAGCTTATTAAGTGATATGATATTAGAGGAATCTCAAAGGAATCTTCTTATGCAGCGGGATTATCAAAATAAGATTGAGCAGCTACCAAAAGGAACAATTGTTAGAAAAAAGGTTGGCAACCATGAATACTATTATTTGAAATATCGTAATGGAAAAAAGACCGTTACGGATTATATAGGATGTGACCGGAATAAAGTTGATGATATAAGAACCCAAGTTGAAAAGAGAAAACATTTTGAAAAAATGCTTGCAGAACTCGAAGAAGAAAATAAATTAATAGATAAGTTAATAGGAGTGGGGCTATGATTATATATCATGGTAGTGATGTTGTTGTTGAAAGATCTTTACTAAAACCAAAGCGAACGTTGGATTTTGGGCCTGGCTTTTATACATCGACCAATAAAGAACAGGCCGTAAGCTTTGCTCAAAAAGTTATGATAAGAAATGACAACCACACAAAAGCTGTAAGTATGTATGAAATTGATCTTGAAGAAATAGAGCATAGACTCAGTGTACTTAAATTTAAGATGAAGAATGGCTAGATTTTGTTTTTGCCAACCGACAAGGAATTTATAATGGAAAGATATATGACATAGTTTATGGAGCTGTAGCAGATGATACAATATATCGAGTTTTTGGATTGTATGAAGCTGGCTTATTAACCAAAGAAGAAACTCTTAAAAGATTGAAAGTACGAAAGTTGTATGATCAAGTGACGTTTTGTACAGAAAAGGCATTGTCACAATTGAAATTTATTGGCCAATTAGATATTAATAAGGCGGAACAGCGATGAACGAATTAAAAGAATTTCAAGCTGTTTTGCAAATTATAGTCTCCCGTTTGGTCCAAATGATTGCTAAAGATATGAATATATCAGATAAGGAAGCATTAAGTAGACTTTATACATCTAAGCTTTATGAAAAACTAGAGAAAGAAGAAACAAAGGTTTGGCATTTAAGCGTACCTACTTTATATAGCTTATTTATCGAAGAAAAAGAAACAGGAAAAATTTTATTTCCAGAGGAAGCATAAAGATGGATGAAAAAATAGATTTTCTAGTTTACTGCATAGAAAATTATAAGAATGCAAAAGGTCTTAAAGGAAAAGAAGCCATAGACTATTTAACAAATACCGTGTGCTAGATTATATAAATGCAAGTTATGAAGCACTTCACACTACTGGAAAAGAGTATATTGTAGATGATCTAGGTATTTACATTAATTCAAGAAAACAGGTGGATTTGGGAGTAATGCATTAAAAAATAATATAACTATTTTAAGGCGCTTTCAAAAATTGTTGTACAAGTTTACTGCGTTAGTATCGTGCATTGTCGAGTACCACATTAACCACTTTGCCAGTGTGCAGAACGGACAGTTTCTCAAGCATTTTGATTATTTCAGCAGAAGTAATGCACGTATGGCGACAAAGATGATAACCCTATAATTATGAGAACATGGAAGATGTAGATAAGCTAAAGAAAGTCGCGAGATGCTTCGTGATTTGGATTCAAAAGGTGTAATCATGCTCCCAAAAGCTTTAAGTAAAAATACGGATGCCACGGGTTAAGACGTGTTTAAGATTATCGGAGCATGGGAAGATGATCTCAATTCCTTTTCCGCCAGTGTTTTAAATGCTGTTACAAGGTACATAGTTAGATAAGAAGATACGCCTAACGACGAGGTGTTTAAAGAAAAAATCGGAGCAGTTTCAGTGAAACAGCTTGATGGGTGTTGCCGAAGCGATGGTGCTCGAATATAACGTTAAAAAAAGTAATAGCAATCGTCTATTCATTAAGAAGCTTTATTCACGCGAACACGCTATCTTTAAAACATTAGATCCTGAAATGTTCATGAGGAAGATATGGAATAAGAACTGCGCTTTCACATTTTGTTTTTTAGGTAACGTACCAAAATGTATATGATGCCTCAAATGTTCTTTTTGCCCCATTAAACAGGTTAGAGAGATAAAGTCATGCGAATAAATGTCTTAAATAACCCGGAAGTCGTTGCATTTTATGTTTGATGGTGGTATAATAAGTCATCATATCTTTAAGAGAAGAGGTGACTCATATTGTATCGTAAAGCAATCGAGCATTTATTTAAGTGGAAAGCAAAAAAGAACAGGAAGCCACTGGTCATACGGGGAGCAAGGCAAGTCGGGAAAACCTGGCTGATGAAAGAATTTGGAAAGACTGCATATCAGAGCACGGTTTACATCAACTTTGATAATAACCGCCGTATGAAAGAGTTGTTCTCTTCCGACCTTGATACAGAGCGTATCATCATTGGACTTGAACTTTATTCAGGAGATAAAATCGATCCCGATAACACATTGCTGATTTTTGATGAGGTGCAGGAGATTCCCGCAGCTTTGACTTCACTTAAATATTTTTATGAAAATGCACCGCAATATCATATTGTGTGTGCCGGGTCTTTGCTGGGCGTTGCTTTGCATGAGGGAACTTCTTTTCCGGTTGGTAAGGTAGAGTTTATGAACTTGTTTCCACTTTCTTTTACTGAGTTTTTAATGGCTATGGAAAAAGAGCAATATTCGAAATTGCTTAAAAGGCAAGACTTTGAAATGATAACCACCTTCAAGCATGAGTATATCAATCTACTAAAACAATATTACTATGTAGGCGGTATGCCGGAAGCGGTACTTGCCTTTTCCGAAAACATGGACTTTGGGGAAGTTAGACGGATTCAACAGCGTATATTGGATGCCTATGAACAGGACTTCTCAAAACACGCCCCAACGGATGTAGTACCCCGTATCCGTATGCTATGGAACAGTATACCGGCACAGCTTGCTAAGGAAAACAAAAAATTCATATACGGTATTATCAAGGAGGGCGCACGGGCAAAAGATTATGAGCTTGCTATGCTTTGGCTTAGAGATTGTGGTCTTGTTTATCAGGTTCACCGGGTCACCGCACCGAATTTGCCCCTCAAGGCATATGAGGATATGAAAGCCTTTAAGTTATTCGTTGTGGATGTGGGACTGTTATCTTGTATGGTTCGGTTGCGCGCCGATACCCTTCTTGACGGAAATGATATGTTCAAAGAGTTTAAGGGCGCGCTTACAGAACAATATGTTCTGCAACAGATGAAAACACTGGAGGATTTACAGGTCTATTACTGGACAAATGACCGCGGAAGTGCAGAGATTGATTTCTTAATTGACAACGGGAAAGAAGTTATCCCCATGGAAGTGAAAGCTGAGGTCAATTTACAAGCAAAGAGTCTTAAAACCTATAAAGAAAAATACAACCCTAAATTATCTGTTCGCACCTCAATGGCAGACTATAAGCCAGAGGATTGGCTTCTCAATCTCCCTCTTTATGGGATTGAAGTAATCAAAGATTTAAAATAACTCCAGGATTATCAAACGCGATAATGGGGCTGTTGCAATAACACCCCCCAAAAAAGAG
>CALCRE010000247.1 GCA_937894465.1 uncultured Clostridia bacterium | reverse complement strand
GACATGATGACATCAACACAATGATCAAAGTACTCGTCATTTTGCAATACCAAAGCCGCTAAAGCAATACTACCTTGATGCATACCAAAGTTACCGCGTATGCGGCGATTGATGACTTCGGGTAAAATTTGATAGAGTACATTGTTTTCAATATTCAATTTGATTTCTTTTGCTGATTTAGGAGCATCCGGATTGTTTTTGTAGAATGGATGGGCATTGATTTCTTCCATCACATCGTCATTAATGGCGGGGAAAAACGCGTCATAAGCTTTTGAGTAATTGTCTATAATGCCTTCTTCCCAAATGGAACCGATGATTTTACCCCATGCTCCACCGGAATGACGGAAATTATCTTCCCATTTATAGACACAAGCATCAAATTCCCTATAAAAGTCAGCTACACGGTTTAAGAGAACCAATCCTGCTTTCGCATATTTGGAATCTTCCGTGTAAATATATGCATCTCTTAGGATAGAGATAGCACTTGTTACCAAGCCTTTGGCATTCACACCATTGTAATTGTGAATCCATATGTACCAGTGATTGAAATAGGCGATGAAAGTATATCGATTATCTCCTGTGGTGGTATCCTTTAATATACTTCCCTTTTCCCGGTCATAAACGGTGGCAAATGATTTTTTCTTGCATCCTTCCGGATCAATCCATCCGAAACCATTGTCAACACACCAATCGGAGGGTTTGTCGGGATACAATTCGTTTACGAGAAATTTAGGATCGGCCTTTTCATAATGAAATCTTCCGTTTTCATCAAGACCGCTTTTGTAATAGGAATCAAAATCGTTAGAGGGAAAAACAGATTTACAATTAGGACATTGTAATTTGAAGGGTTTGTTGAATGTGTCTGCAAGATAGGGATAATTCCCGAATTTATCAATGCCTTTGCCACAAACAGGACACCCTTTCATCTGATTCACTCCGTAGCTTCTAGGAAGATTTTGTTGAGTTACATAAACCATAAATTTGTCAATTCCGTAAGCCAAGTAATCCTCAGCCGCTGCTATGGCTTCTTCCTTTTCTTTTCGTGCCCACTCATACCTTTCGACGTTCTTATTCGCATTACGGATCTTTTCTTCCGTATAAAATGTTCGCGAAGTTTTCGTGGTATCATGTTCAAAGCTTCTCATACAGGTTACTCCTTATGATAAAAATTGTACACTATATGTACTAAAGCAATATTTTAAATTGATTGTAACACAACATCATGGGATTTTCACTGCAAGAATGTGCTTTATTTTGAGAATTTAAATGTTTCATTGGATTCAGGTCCTGATTATATCACTAAAGCCTGATATACTGAAGAATAGCTCAGTTTCCCTAAATGATATTCTATGTTTATTAATTTCCATATATTATATCACCGGATTCAAGGATGCTCTTAACAAACTCTTCACACCTTGTCAAATATCTTTTCATGTCTACCTTCCCATACATTTCCGACGTGATCTGTTCTAAGTTAAAAGA
>CALCRE010000246.1 GCA_937894465.1 uncultured Clostridia bacterium | reverse complement strand
TACATATTAACGGAAATAGTGTCGATTTATTTAATTTGATTCTTCACAACTGCACCTTACTTAATAGTGTTTTATTTGCCCTACAATTGTGATATACTCTTAGAAAAGTGAATATCAATTTGCAATGTGTCCTGGCGCTATATGCTCGAGGATGCAGGGCTTGATGATTTTACCTGACCGCAAGGTATATTCTGAGCGGGAAGGCGCGCATTCGGTATGTGTGCAGTTTATTTTGCCGTTTTTGCTCCCTTTCCACTTCAAACTGTGGACAGGGAGCTTTATTTTTACCTTCAAAGGAGTAAACGTTGTGGATAAAAGAATTGGAATTGTCGGTATTGTGATTGAAGATTTTACTTGTGTAGAACGTGTAAATGCCGTTTTACATGAGCATGCAGGAATTATTGTCGGTAGGATGGGGCTTCCTTACAGGGAACGTGGCATTTCCGTCATATCTCTGATCGTGGACGGGAGTAACGACGAGATCAGTGCATTAACCGGAACTCTTGGCAGAATCAACGGAGCTACAGTTAAATCCATGGTTACAAAAACCACCGGTAGAGGAGTATAGGTCATGAATTTTCTAGAAAAGTATAAAAAGGATTTTGCTGAATATGACAAGCTTGACCATGACTTTATTGATGATGATAAAATTTGGTCGCAACTGAACAAATGGGAAAACCCTTCAAAAGAAGATGTGCGACGTGTATTAAAAAAGGCGGAACAATGTATTCGTCTCGAACCGGAGGAAACCGCAATACTCCTGCAAAACAAAGACACCGGAATGACTTTTGAAATGTTTGAGCTGGCCCGTCAACTGAAGGAAGAGGTGTATGGAGACAGAATCGTGTTTTTCGCTCCGTTATACATCAGTGACGAATGTGCAAACAACTGTGTATATTGCGGATTCCGTAGCAGTAATGCCTCTATGCACCGCAAAACACTTTCCATGGAGGAAATCGAACAGGAAGTACGGATTATGATTGAAGAAGGCCAGAAGCGTACTGTTCTTGTTTATGGAGAATCTCCCGCCACACAAGTCGATTTTATGTGTGATACCGTAAAAAAGGTTTATAGTGTCAAAACAGAGCACGGGGAAATACGTCGTGCTAACATCAACTGTGCTCCACTGACTGTGGATGAGCTCAGAAAGCTCAAGGAAGTCGGTATCGGAACATTCCAAGTGTTTCAAGAAACTTATCACCATGAAACCTATCAAAAGATGCATCCGAAAGGAACCCTCAAGGGGCATTACCGTTGGAGGTTATATTGCATGGACAGAGCTCAGCAAGCAGGTGTGGACGATAACGGCATAGGAGTGCTCTTCGGACTATACGACTGGCGCTTTGAAGTGATGGGTCTTTTGTATCATACCATCCATCTTGAGGAAACCTTTAACGGTGTAGGACCTCATACAATTTCCTTCCCTCGTATAACACCGGCTACAGGTACACCTTTTTCCATTAATCCCAAATATGCCGTCAGCGACGATGATTTCAAGAAGCTAGTCGCCGCACTACGATTGTCTGTCCCCTATACCGGCCTTATATGCACTGCAAGAGAACCTGATCAAGTGCGCAGGGAGATTCTGAAATTCGGTGTTTCACAAATCGACGCAGGAACCCGCATAGGTGTCGGCGCTTACGCAAAATCAGCAAAAGCAAACGAGCTTCCCGAAACAGAGCAATTTACCATAAACGATTCACGTTCCTTAGACTCGGTGATCGGGGAAATCTGCGATATGGGTCGTATCCCCTCTTTTTGCACAGCTTGTTACAGAGCAGGAAGAACCGGCGAGCAATTCATGAAGGTAGCCAAATCGAAATTCGTACATAACTATTGTATACCCAACGCCATTTTTACACTGAAAGAATATCTGCTGGATTACGCAACACCGGAAACGAAGGTAAAGGGAGAACAAGTATTAAAACATCACATGGAGCAATTCAAAGGGGAACCGGTGTATCAGACCATTTTGGAAAATCTGATTAAACTCGAATCCGGCGAACGTGATCTTCGTCTTTAGGAGCCATCGATATGATCAACGACATAATGAAACAACTGCCTGAATTTTTAGCTACAACCACCGAAAAGGAGCTTACATACTTCATTGGCAATCTATGCGAAGAAGCATCGGAAGATGTGCTTTTGGAGCTTACCCGTCTTGCTATGGAATCAAGACGGGTAAGTTATGGTAACAAGGTTTTCTTCCGCGGTCTTATTGAGTTTTCAAGCTATTGCAAAAACGACTGCTATTACTGTGGATTGCAAAAGAGTAATTTAAAAGCAGTCCGATATCGTCTTACAGATTCTCAAATACTCCACTGTTGTGAACTAGGTTATGAGAGAGGTTTTCGGACTTTCGTGTTGCAAAGTGGGGAAGATCAGTACTATACCGACTATCGGTTATGCAGTATTACATCAAATATAAAAGATCGCTTTTCGGATTGTGCAGTGACTCTTTCCATCGGCGAACGCAGTAGGGAGTCTTATCAAGCCTTGTTTGATGCAGGTGCCGACCGTTATCTTCTGCGCCACGAAACCGCCAATGAAACACACTATGCAAAATTACATCCGGCAAGGCAGACTTTGAAGAGCAGAATGCGCTGTTTGTATTACCTTAAAGAAATTGGTTTTCAGGTAGGCGCAGGCTTTATGGTGGACTCTCCTTTTCAAACTTATGAGACACTGGCAGATGATATCATTTTTCTGCGGGATTTTAAGCCTCACATGATCGGAATCGGCCCTTTTATACCACACAAGGACACCGGATTTGCTCATTTGAGCTCCCCTGACATTAAAAATACGTTAATTATGCTTTCTCTAGTGCGTTGCTTGTTGCCGAAGGCTTTGTTACCGGCCACAACAGCACTTGCCACAGCAGACATAAAAGGAAGAGAAAGAGGGCTCTTTGCCGGGGCAAACGTCATTATGCCTAATCTGACACCGGTTGACCATAGGAAGGATTACTCATTGTATGACAACAAACTTTCCATTGGCTGCGAGGCAATGGAAGGATTTTCTGTTTTATTGCAACAGCTCAAAGCACTGGGGTTTGAGCCTGATTTCTCCAGGGGAGATCATTTGGATTTTAATAAAGACGAGGAAAGATGATTATGACAGACATGAATACTACACCAAAGGCGAACAGATACACAATCGGGCTTTTTGGCAAGCGAAATTCCGGGAAAAGCTCCCTGATCAATGCGATCACCGGACAGAACATTGCCGTTACTTCCGAGATTCCGGGCACTACAACAGATCCCGTATACAAGGCAATGGAGCTTTTACCTTTTGGTCCGGTCATGTTGATCGACACAGCGGGACTTGACGATGTCGGAGAGCTTGGAAAGCTTCGTACAGAGAAAACATATGAAGTTTTGCGAAAATGCAACCTTGCTCTTGTTGTCGTGGACATCCACATAGGAATCACAGAATTTGAAACTGAATTTATAAAGCAGCTGAAAAGACGCAGAATACCATGTATTTGCGTCATCAATAAATCTGATCGCGATATATCCGAAGACCTTAAAACTATTTCAACAGACGATATACCGGCTGTTCATGTCAGTGCGGTAACCGGCTTTGGAATTGAAAAGTTAAAAAACGTGATTGTTGAAAACTCTAATTTTGAGGACGTGGAACCTGCCTTGGTAAGCGACTTGATCTGTCCGGGCGATCTTTTGGTGCTGGTAACACCCATCGACAAGTCGGCACCCAAAGGACGACTTATACTCCCCCAGCAGCAAACAATCCGGGACATCATAGAAAAAGATGCAATTGCCCTCGTCACCAAGGAGCAAAAGTTAAAACATGTACTTGGAGGTCTTAAGATTCCTCCTGCCATGGTCATTACAGACTCTCAAGCATTCAAAAAGGTTGCATCCGACACCCCGACTGAGATTCCTATGACTTCATTCTCTATTTTGTTTGCCCGACAAAAAGGTGATTTGGCGGAAATGGTACGGGGTATTCAACAAATCAAAAGACTTGCCTCGGGAGACAAAGTACTGATTGTAGAAGGTTGCACCCATCAATGCCAGGCAGATGATATAGGGAAAGTGAAAATTCCGGGCTGGATACGTGGAATCGCCGGAGATGATATTCAATTTGACTTTGTATCGGGAGCACACTTTATGGAGGATCTCTCCGAATATGCCCTTATCGTTCATTGCGGCGGTTGTATGCTAAACCGAAGAGAAATGCTGTACAGAGTGGAAAAGGCCAGGGAACAAGGAGTGTATATAACAAATTACGGTGTACTGATCGCCTATGTGATGGGAATACTCAAAAGAGCGATCAAACCCTTCCCGGAAGCAAGCGCGGTTTTGGAGGAGTCGAACAAAAATAATGAAAAAGAAGAATGAAATAAGGCACGAGCTACACAATACTCATACAAAAAGTAGTATATAATCAATACGATAAAGGTGGTGTATAAAAGTGTCCAATCGTTACCATGTCATAGTAGCTTCGGAGGATCGTTAATAGGTAATAGACATTTTTACACCGGAAATCAACCGGTCAACCAGAGCAAGTCTCCCAAAACTTTATTCCGGTTTTGACTTATTTCATTTCTTGTGATATTATATAGACGTATTCAAGATAATTGCTTTATCCTCACTTGTTTGTGGATCATTGTTGTTTGATGGTTTGCAATAACCTGTGGGTTTTTTGTTTTTCTGGGTACAAAATAATAATTATGGAGGTACCCAATGAATAACGGTACAGTAAAATGGTTCAATTCGGAAAAAGGCTTCGGATTTATATCCAATGACGACGGCGGAGATGATGTGTTTGTGCACTTTTCTGCTATCCAATCTGATGGATACAAGAGTTTGAGTGACGGACAAAAAGTCACATTCGACACTGAGACAGATCCGAAAGACAGCCGTAAACTTAGAGCGATCAATGTTCGTATTGCTTAAATAAATGTGAACATATAACGGAACAACGGGACAGAGTAATCTGTCTCGTTTTTTATATAAAGAATAATCCACACATTAACCGACTCAATCAAATGACAATTTTATAGATGCCGGAGCCACCTACAATTTTTGTTTGCACCGGAGAAAACGGTAACTCTTTGTCCGGAAGCAACCGGTTGCTTCCTCATGCTACGCTAGCATATATACACATATAAAAAGTGAGTGTATAATTAACATAGAAAAGGTGGTGTTAATATATGTCAACGTCATATGACGTCATAGTTGCCGGAGGAGGTCCTGCCGGGCTTGCTGCAGCCGTTTCCGCAGCAAGGTTAGGTGTGAAAACAGCAATCATCGAGAAGAACGGAATATTAGGGGGAAATCTTACCTCCGGGCATGTAGGCCCCATTATGGGGGGTACATCCAAAGGTACCATCACCGATGAAATTCTTGAGCTACTAGGTATAAAAGGCTTTAGAATGCATGACGTTGAAAGGGCCAAAAAAGTCATCCCCAAATGGATACACAAAGAAAACATTGATGTATATTTACAATCCCAGGTTTGTGACTGTATCATGGAGCAAAATCAAATAAAAGGGTTGAAGGTAGCCGGTAAAAACGGTATTTATGAAATATACGGGGAAATAATCATCGATGCAACCGGGGACGGTTTTGTATCCTATTGTGCAAAAGCTCCTTATGAGAAAGGCCGACCGGAAGATCGGCTTATGCAACCGGTATCCATCATGTTTACTTTATCAAATGTAGACACTGTTCGCGCTGTCTTTTGCTATGGCGAAGAATGCTCTATCCCGGTTATGGGTATGCGATATGATGAGTTTTGCCAAAAAGCGCATGACGAAGGAATACTTCCTCCTAATGTAAGTGTTGTACGTCTTTATCCCCATGTCAACAACGGAGAAGTTTTATGCAATACCACCCAAGCAAACAAAATTGACGGCACCTATGAGCCGGACTTGTTTAAGGCTGAACTAGAGCTACGAGATCAAATGGATTTGATCATCAACTTTTTAAAAAAATATATCCCGGGTTATGAAAACTGTACCTTAAAAGATAGTGCAGATTGCTTAGGTGTGCGGGAGACACGTAGAATTGTAGGCGAATATATATTACAAGATGAAGATCTTTTATCAGGGCGCCGTTTTGAAGATTGTATTGTCCATAAGGCGGATTTTGTAGTAGATATTCATAATCCTACCGGAGGTGGTCAAGCCGAAGGTACTGCAAAAAAGGTAAAGCCATATGACATACCCTTGCGTTGTCTCATTCCCTTGAATGTCGACGGACTTATTACCACCGGGAGATGCATTTCCGGAACGCATCGTGCTCACGCATCATACCGAGTCATGAAAATAATCATGCCCTTAGGACAAGCAGCCGGTGTAGCAGCCGCCTTATGTGTGAAAAACCATGTATTGCCTCGGAAATTACCTTATAAACAAGTACAAAAAGTATTGCTTGATTTAGGTGTTGAATTATTCGATTCTAAAGAAACAAAAAACTATAATCAATCAATGGAGGAATGTCAAATGACAAGCACAGAACTGGTAAAAATCGTTGAAAAATTCGCACAATCAGGTTGGGACCTGATTGATGTACCTTCAAAAAAGTGGTTGGAAGCTAAAAACTCGACAGACTTGTCCGCAGAATTAATGAAAGCCATTGAACAGGCAGACAAAGAATGCGGAAGTTGCGGTTGCGAATTTGATCCCTTGTATAAAAGAGCATTGGTATTATTGCAGTCAGTGTGAAGATATATTTTATCTGTTGGATTTGTCAATAAAATTAACGTACTCTGCCAAGCCTTGGGTGATCTCATCAGTCATTCTTTATCCTTGTTCCGCCGAGGCTTGGTCGGGAAACCCCATGACTCCGATACGGACTTCTTTCCTTTGAAAAGAATATGGTATTACCAAATCATGATCAATTACCTTCTCGCTTTTTGCATAGTAATCCGGATCCCGCCGTATCATGCCGGAGGTATAATCATCATCCATTTCCAGCTGATCCGGTTTAACTAACTCAGGCCTTAGATACATGATTTGAGACGTTTCAACAAGCCCTGCGTGGTAATCATGCTCCGGTTCCATATCGAAATAGTCTCTGCATAACTTGCTCACATCTTTTGAGGATACCAATGATATGGATATTTTCCTCATTTTCGGATCGCGTTTTAATATCATCTTCAAAGAACCTTCTAGTGCCACTCTGTTGTCCGTGCCACCATGGGCTAAGAATATGACAACGTTTTTAAAACCTGTTCTTATCAACTCGAGCACAATATCCGACACTAAAAGAGAAAATACCTAGGGGCTGACATTGATGGTTCCCGGCAATTCACCTCCGGAATAACAATACGATATTGCAGGTAACACTACGGCATTCATTTTAGGGGCCGCTCTTACTGTAAACTCACTTGCTCTGATAGTGTCAGTTCCAAGGGGCAGATGATACCCGTGCTGTTCTACCACACCAACAGGAAGAACTGCGGTTTTTGTTTTTTCCAATGCCGCTTTAAATTCCTTGACCGTAATATAGTTCATTATATAATTCATAAGAATCCACCTCAACTAATCGGCTACATTTCCTTATTGTATTTATAAATATAGAATACCATAGAAAACACAATGAATAAATAAGCTGCAACTAACGTCAGTACTACATACAGGTCGACCTGCATAAATGCAAAAGTCAATATCAGCGCACTAAATACCATGAGCATCAAGTCATATGACTTTGCCTTGGCTCTGCTGTTAATGACAATATTCCGCTCATCTTTTTCTTCAATTTCTATTTGCTTTGCTAATGTCGGATCTTTTTTTATGTGATGATTCTTTATTGCCGTCCCGAGATTTCCACCGAATATACCGGCACCTATTCCTATACAAATATATGGCAGTGTCAGCATCACGCCATGAGCATCCGGTAAGAATATCAAAAGCAAAAGCCCCGAAATCAGTAAGATCAGCCCAAACACTACCAATACAACATGTTTTCCAACACTGTTATTCTTCATCATCTTGCTCCTCCTCGTAAATAAATATTTCTTCAATTTTCATATTAAAAAAACGTGCAATCTTAAAAGCAAGTGTAATGGAAGGATTGTAACGTCCATTTTCAAGGGAGCCAATAGTTTGCCTGGAAACTTCCAAAGCACTTGCCAGTTCTTCTTGCTTCATCCCTCTTTGTTTACGGATTTCTTCCAATCGGTTCTTCAACACATGCCCTCCTCCCTATGGAAAGTTTACTTTCCATTTTGAATGATAGCATATGCTCTCAACCATGTCAAGCTTGCTTTCCATTTTTAATTGCATTTTTTAACCGAACATAAAAGGAATATAAAGACATATAAAAATCTCTGATCATAGTATATAATCATAGAGAAAAGGGGTGATCTTTCATGAACGAAGCTATGAAATCCAAACTGGAATTGTTTGTATCTAATACAGAGTCGAGTAAAAAAAGATTTACTTGGCAATATGTAATGTTAAAAAGACTGGCAGCTTTACTATATGCTGTAGAAAACAAGGTCATTGACATCCAACGAATACAAGAATGTATGGATCTGATCAAAAAGAGTACCGGTGTACTTTCAACATTTCGCGGTAATTCCCTAATGATTCTCGCTACCCTTCTTTCTTTGGTCGAGAACAAGGAAGAGCGTTTGACCGATACGCTTAAAGTGTATGACATGCTTAAAGCAGAGAAATTCCGGTCATCAGACTTTTTGGTCATTGCCGCTTACCAAATCGTTTCTAATACCGATCCTATTTATTATTCCCAAGCCATCAAACGATCAAAAGCTTTCTACGACGGTCTGAAAGCACAACATCGTTTCATTACAGGTCATGATGATTACATATTCTCAGTGATGCTTGGGTTATCAAATATCGATATAAAAACCGGATTGACTCAAATGGAACAAATCTATCAATCCCTTAAACCTAAATTTTATTCGAGAAATGGAGTACAAGCACTGTCACAAGTGTTGGTGTTAGGTGGAAATGCATCCGGAAGCGAATCTCGTATATTGGAGCTAAGCAACACTTTTCGTGAAAAAAAGCTCCGTTTAGACAGAGACTATACATTATCTTCTCTTGGTGTTCTTGCGCTGTTACCGGTTGGTGTCGATACCCTCGTCAATAACGTAATTGATGTATACGAATATTTACGTACCAAAAAAGGGTTTGGTTCATGGTCCATTACAAAACAGGAATTGTTGTTGCTCTCCTGTTCATTGGTGGCATATGAATATATTGACCAAGCTAACGACGGCATTATAACAACAGCAATCTCAACAAGTATCACAAACATTATTATTGCACAGCAAGCAGCTATGATTGCTGCAATCTCTGCTTCTACAGCTGCAGCCGCATCTACTTCTAATTAATAGTATAAATTTGCTTGGAGATAACCATGTTAAAAAATAATACAGCGACGAAGTCTCTTTTCCCTGCCCGTGCAGCTATAGATCTTCTGATCGGTCTTTCTGCATTAAATTTGTACAGTAAAAAGCAATAAAAAGTCAATTGATCAGGAGTAAATTCTTGATCAATTGACTAATATATCAACATAGATATCTCTTATTTTGAAAAAAGGTCGGTTAGTTTTTGAGCGGTATCTTTGAGTCCGGCATCTTCTAAGTCTTTGAACACTTTGTTTACGTCGTAATTTGGATTAGTCCTAAACTCCAATAAAGCAGGTATATAATCATAATATTTGTCACACTCATCAAGCAATTGTTGGAGTTCTTCATATTCACCCGTACCTTCTTCAAGAGAGTCGCCCGGATAAGGCATTTCACTTCTAGGAATACAGGAATTTAAGATTTCAATATATATTTCAACAAATCCTTCCGGTAGATAATGAGGTACACGGGCTAGCTCCATAGAGAAAATAGTATCACCGGCAACATACAACCAATCGTACATAGGATCTATTGGTTTTTTATACGTAATCCTGCCTTTGTCATCCAATGCATAATAGGGATTCACACCTTCGGAAAGGCCACCGCCGTACAACCAGATTTCCATACATTCCGGATCTGAGTATATCCAGTCGATAAACATCATAACTCGGTCGGGGTTTTGTGTATTTGCACTGATTGCCAAACCTACCCCCTGGCTGTACACCCGATTGCTTCCCATAAGGGGGAATATTTTAAACTCCTTGTTTTTCCTCAATGTATTTTTCTGGGTTAAAAACAAAGACGGATATGTGATGATGGAATAGGTTTCTCCCATAGATAACGAGGTATACAAATCTCTATAGGAACCGGTTAACTGATCATTATACAGCTCTTGTAGCAACACAAGCATTTGCTTGTATTCATCAATCTCAACCGCAGGATAGATGGTAGACCCGGTATCATCTAATTTAAAATAGGAAAATATAGATGGATAGTTTCGATAGCCATGTAATCCCATATACTCATCAAAAAAATCAAAAATATTGAACGAACTCGGAATTTTTTGTTCCCCTCCTGCTTTTATGGTTCTCATGGCTTCAACATAATCATCTAAATTCGTTATGTTAAGATCATATTTATCTGCAATTTGCTTATCCATCAACACAACGTTGGCATCTGTCCCCATGCGATTTGTGGGTAATATGTATATGGGTTGATATTCCAAATCGATCCCCATCCCTTTTAGTACATATGGATTTTCCATCAAAAACTTATAATACGAAGGGCCGTGCTTTTTGATCAAATCATTTAAAGGCAATATATAGCCTGCCTGAGACAATTCTAAAGAATCTTGTTGCCGTATAAAATATGCATCACACTGAACTCCATCTTTTTGGTTTGCCATATCAAGATCATATATACTTGACAGCCATTTAATTTTTACAGTGGTATTCAAGCCGTCGTCCATTGCCTTTTGATTCAGCAAAGTCAACATATCTTCAACTTGAGTTGCAAATTCCGGCGTCGTCGGACTTTCAGCAGAATAAGTTTCCGCCACCAAACCCAATGTGATTTCAACATGCGGCAATTCAACCACAGGTTTTTGGATGCTTTCCGGAAGGAGCACCGTTTCATTTGTAACAGCTTCGGATGCTTTATTCATACCGCCTATAGACTCACAACCAATGGACCCTAACATGATACAGACGATTATTATAAACAATAACCGCTTCATTGTTTTACACATACATTTCTCCTTTTCTTTATACTATAAATTTCATGGCAAAGAATGGACGTTTTCATCCCTTGCTAATAGATAGACAAATCATATATAGAAAAGGTTCAGTTTAAT
>CALCRE010000245.1 GCA_937894465.1 uncultured Clostridia bacterium | reverse complement strand
TCGAAGACATAAGTGACGGGAATGTTCCCACAGGAGAAGTGACATTGATTTCTCCCGGAGGTTTGACAAAATTAAATGATGTTACATCCCCATACAACGGCTGGTTCTATATCACTTTCAAAGACAACCAATCCATTTTACTGACATTTAAAGATCAATGCGGCAACAAGGCAAGTGCAACAATCACAGTGGATTCCATCGATACATCCATTCCTTCATTATCGATTACCTGGATGCCGTACTATATCAGTCCGGAAGGCGAAGCCCAATATGATATACCGTCCGATCGAATGACTAATACCGATGTGTTTGCAACATTGGTATTTGACCGACCCATTCGCCGGATTGATACTTCCATCTCATTTGACTATGCAATGACGTTTACGGATGTGACGGACAATTCTTATGACAATCTGTTTACACTGGTCTATGGATCGGATACGGCAACGGTTACATTCAAGGAAAATGATGTGGTGTTAAGACTGACTATCACGGCACTTAACGGCAAATCAATCACAGAATACATTTTTGGCCCCTATATCATCGACAAAATACCTCCGAACATCACTCAAATAATTCAATACAGTTACAACACCGGGGGTACCATCCCTGTATCCGCCTTAATCAAGTTGACACCGGACGAGGATGTGTATATGATCGGCGGTAAAACACCTGAAAAGGTATTTGCTCAAGGGGAAGAGATCCGGTTCACGGTTTTTGAAAAAGGCATCTATTCTTATCGGTTTACGGATATGGCCGGGAATATGCGTGTGGTCAATGTGAACGTAGATCAAGACATGGATCGGACCATCCCGGTGATCACGATTGATAAAGGTCCTGATGACCCTACAAAAAATGATGTACTTGTTAAGGTCTCCATGAATGAAGCTGGAACTATAAAAATAAGCGGCATCACACACCCTGTTGCAAAGGATCAGGTGCTTACCGTCAATATTGCAAACAACGGATCCTATCCTGTTATCGGAACAGACAATGCGGGAAACCAAAATATCACGACGTTTGTGATCGGTTTTATTGACAAAATCAAACCGGAAATTACCTTTATGAGGTCTGCATCTCCAATACGGCAAAACAGCGATCCCGGAGATCTTACAGCCATACTCGAAGACAAATCCTACTTGGTTTCGGACAACATGAGTGCTCCGGAAAAAATTACAGTGACATACGATAAAACTTTTGTAAAACTCGGCACACCGGGCACCTATCCGGTGTTATACACTGCAGTGGATGAAACCGGAAACCAAGGTACCGCCACAAGGTTTATAAAGGTCTATTCCGAAAAGGATTTGGAGGTTCTTCTGAATGGACAAAAGACCGAAAGAGAAGGCACATTGGTTATTATTACAAAACAAGTCACGTTGTCAGTGACAAATCCAATCGGTGATGAGCCCTATACGGTCTATATCCGCTCAGGTCTTAAAACGGAAGGACAGATGAAAACGGGAACCATCATAGAACCGGATGAAAACGGTGTATTTACCGTTCCTTCCAATGGCTTTTATACCCTCTATATTGTGACTCAAAGCAGACAGACCTATATCACAAGAATATATGTAGAAATCGGAGGTTAAGTAACATGATCAAATGTTTAAAGCGTTGTGTCACCGCTTTGCTGACGCTGTCCCTGCTGACAGGGATTATCCCTTCTACTGTATTAACAGCAAGAGCTGCTGCCGGTACGGTGTATTCCCTGAATAATGAATATATAAAGGTGGATGTATCAGGAGACAATGGAGGTTTTGCTATCTCCACTTTGATAGGAGACAAAGTCAACAAGGCGGATGACAACAAAAACCTTCTCTTTAGAAGAGGTGAATATGACACATCCTTTACCTCCTTTCAAGTCACCTACAACCCCGGAGCATCGACAGAGGAGACAAAAGAATACATATTCGGAGGAAATTACGGTTTTTTAGGAAATAAAAGCTCGGATGTGACGGTAACCCAAGCCAATAACCGCATTGATGCGGTGTGGAGTGTGGACAATGGGAAATTGACATTTACCCAGAGCATTGCATTAGCTAACCCCGGTGCAAATGAACACGGTATGGTGAGTATGAATTATAAAGTGACAAACACCGGCAGTGTTCCGGTGGAGGTCAAAGCTCGTATTCTTTTTGATACGGCCATGGGCAATCAAGATTATGCATTTTACCGGGTGATTGATGTGGACGAGAAATATCGTTCCATCACCAAGGAGACGGTGCTTATGACCTCCGACTCCATTCCGCAAAACTTTTTCGGTGTGGACGATCCCTATAACCCCACCATTACATCCTATACGGTAAGCACCCAAACCGATATGCCTTACCAAGCGGCTTTTGGTCATTGGAACAATTTAGCGGCTACAGTATTTGATTTTGCACCAAACCCTGATATGGAGTTCACCGATCCATATAACCCGGAGTATTTGACAGCGGATAGCGCATACGCTTTGTATTACGATTTGGATACCGTCTCTACAGGAGGGAGCAGATCCTTTTTCTCCTATTACGGTGTATATGCCCACAGTGACACAATTGCAGGAGATTTTATGACCGTGGACGTCACTTCCCCCACATCTTTAGAACTTGACAGCGATAAAAAAGCATATATCAGACAGACCGATCACGGCCTTGCAGACTTTAGTGTTCAGGTATTGATGAATAACTTTGCAAGTGATGTTGCAATGGATCGCAACAATGTGACATTAGCTATATTTACTGCAAAGGGAATCATGCCGACAGATGCAAAAGGAGCACAGATTCCCGGTATGACCTATGAAAGCATTGAGCCTTATACATTGTCCTATGCGGATTTATCCAAAGGGGAAACCGTCTCGGATGTCCTTTACTTTAAAGCAAGACCGGATGTCAATGCCCAATATCGAAAAATAAGGCTGGAAGTGTATGACACATCAAAAAATGCGACTATTACAGCGGAAAACTTATTAGGCTCGGCTATCTTCTACATATTGTGCCCCGGCACCGACGGGGGATTGCCAAAGGTGACATTTACGTCTTTGACCCCTGAAATTATTTATTACAAAGGTACAAGGCACCTGTTTGTTGCAGGAGACCAACTGGATTTTCTGTATGATTACTTACAAGACGGTGTTTGTACCATGAAGGCCTATAAGAAGGATGACAAAAATGTGTCTATTGCCGTTCGAAAGGAAAACATTTTGCACCCGGAACCAAATCTATTGGATGTGATTTTACCGGAGGATATGGTGACCGGTGCATGGTATCTGCAAATAGAGTGGTCGGACATGGCTGTAAGTACCGGAATCATTTCAGCGAAAGAGAAAAACCAGTCGGCGCCGGCATTGAACTTTACTGTTACTGACGAAGCAAAATACAAGAATGACACTTACGGTGTCATTGCTGTGGTGCAAACACAAAAAGCAGGTGCATCGACTACACCAACTTACCGAATAAAGAATTTTATCAGTGAAGACGCTTTTAAGACGTATCAGGATGATAAGAAGTACGTGGAGATATTATTGGTGTTTAGAGGTGAATTTGTTGTAAAAGAAACCACTTTAGAGGGCAGCTCTTATGTGCCCACTTATGTCACCGCCACATCGTTGAAGTCATCTCCGGATGCAAAGGCCACAAACTCCATATCCATTAACAACTGTTTGGACTTTGAAAACGGTGTTCTCGTCATCAGCTATGAAAAGACAGTTGGGGGATTTGGAAATGTCAGAGTGGAATTTGACGGAGAGCTATATACATCTGATTCTCGCACATCCGTTTGGAAGGGAGAAGCGGCTTTCACCGAGATCGAGCAGGGAATCGAGTTCGGACTGATTCGTTATACATCAGATGGTGTCCGAAATTCTAACTTTACAGACAACCCCATCTATTTGGTTTGGCCGAGTGTTTTTGGTGTGGGTCAAACCATCGCAGGAATGGTGTTTAACATGGCTTACGGTGAGCTTGGTGTCATGAATGATAAAGATGGAAACGAAATGGGGCGTGTCATATCTTTTTCAGCTAAATTGGATCTTGGTTTCTTGATTCCTGACAAAGAAAATGCTGAAATTGAAAACACCTACTGGACCCGTCTTAAAAACTTCTGGAGATTTTACAATGAAGGCCAGGGAGGAATGTACTCTTATTGGGCGGTGGAAAATGTCGATAAAATATTAGATTATTCCAATGAGGTCAGTGGCAAGGATGAAGGTACAGCATCGGTTATGGTGCAGGATATCTTGTTTGGTTGCGGTGTAGGCTTTGTGGGTGTGCACTTTAATGTGGATGTGAAATTACCCAATTATGTAGAAAAAATGCCTAAAATAGAAGGAAGCTTGGAAGTTAACACAATTGGCAATTGGTCCTTTGGTGTCACAGGTGCAATGGAGCTAACCACATTTACATTGGAAGCGGCTCTTTCCATCAAAAGCTACAAAAACATCCCGGTACCGGATAAGATATACTTTTTCGTCAGCGGGTTTGAGCCCGGTATCAATGTGGACTGTCATGGAGTTATATGGGTGACCGGGGGAGGTGGTGGAGTCGACAAGTTGTATGATACCATCTTCATGACAGGTGGTGTTCCGCCTTTAAAGATCCTCTTGTCAATCAGCTTCGATCTTTTAAAGGTTTTATCTGCACGGGCGGATTTATCTCTTGCCTTAACAGGAATCTCCTTATCAGCGACAAATGTAAAGATCAAGTCCACCGATATTGTTGCTCTAAAAAAAGCGGGAGTCGAATTGAATTGGTATCCGGATTTGTATTTGCAAGGATCCATATCCATGAGCCTTTTTGATATTATCACCGGTTCCGGCTATATTGTATTAGAAGGGAAGAACTATACGGATTGGTTTTTTGAGGCCTTTGTCCGCGCAGGAATCGGCATACCAAAATCAATTCCTATTGTAGGAGGCATGAATGTTGCTTCTGTGGATTTAGGTGTAAGCTCATTAAGGATATGGGGCGTATTGAAAGTATTGTTCGTCAAATTGGGTCTTACCTATTACTGGGGTGGTAACATTAACTTTGGTTCCGGTGACTCCATAAAACCTACCTATCCTGATCTTTTGGGTTTTGAAGATGTTCCGGTGTATTATGACGAGGTATATGACCGGACATTGTATTTGAGAGTGGGTACAAACCTTAGTGTAGCTGCCCAAGCTGAAATTACGGATCATATTGACTTGGTTCCTAAACTTATGGGAAAACCCTCTTTGTATTCCTCCGGAAGCGGCTTAAATCACAGGTTTAATTTAGGATCTAGAAGTGGCGCAGATGATGCCATTATTCAAGTGACTTATACGGCGGCTGATCTTTATGATGCTAACCGCATCGCAGGAGAAATTCTATCCGGTGGAATCAATAACACAGTATTAGGTAAGTATGATGTTGTTCTTTATGACGGTACCAATATCGATTCTGCAAATGCAAATGTGACATATGATGACACAATGAAAAAAGGCTCCTTGTCATTTACCATGACAGAAGATGAATGCTATAACGTTGACTGGAGCTTTACAACCCCTGTTCGTTCAGATGTGATCCTGTATAATGTAGCTACTATTCCTGATGTAACCTCTGTAAAAGGAACCATCGTCGACAAGAAGATCAATTTAGAATGGACCGGTAACAATCTGTCGGATCTTGATCAAATCAAATTCTATTTGGTTTCGGATAAAGTTAATGTGGAGGAAAGCGGATATCCTTTGATAGAAGTGAATGACGCTAATCTCTCCACAGGCAATACAAGTATCCTGATTCCCATGAATATTCCAAGCGGCTCCTACTATATAAAAGGTGTTTATGTGCTGGACGGAGTGTTGAATGAAGTGATCTACAGTATAGAGCCTGTTGTATTTGTCAACACATATACACCTAAGAATCCTTCCATCTCTTCCGCTGTGCCGGGAGGCGATTTGAAATTCAATATAGGGCTGAGTAGTCCCGATGCTGATGCATACATCGTGAATATTTACAAATATATAGAAGATCAAAGCACCGGAACGGGCAGCTGGGTATATTCCGATGTCAATGCCTACATGGTTGATGCAACGGACCTTGTGAACAATACAATTTCAGTAGGCGGAAGCTATACGTTTGAAGGCAACACATACGGCCTTGCAGCAAATACGGAATATCGAATCGGAATTACCGCTTTAAACAATATCGACAGTGACAACGACGGATCGGTTAATACTGCCGTATGTAGCAAAGAGATCTATTTCAAAACAGGTTCATCCGGTGCAACCGATGTTTTAAATGCCACATCGGTGAAATTACCGGTACCTACACCGCCGGAGGTGAACCTATCTGCCGACAAAGAAACTAAGGCTATTTCACGTATTGTCGGCAACCAAACTCAAACCTTTGATACCTATCGTTCTTCGGACATCTCCTTTACAGTGTCTGCAAGTGAAGCTATTACCGGGACTTGGTATGTGGATGAAGGCAATAATAGTTCAGGATCCTTTACAGGTCAAAAAAAAATGCCTATTGAACTTACCGGCTTAACCCAAGGAGATCACACCCTGGTTATCAAAGGCAGTGATAGCGGAGGAGACGGCTTCAGGGAAACTTATGTCTTTACCGTGGATACTCTTGCACCGAGATTGATTGTTTCTTCTCCTGTAAACGGCAGCTTCTTCAGTAAAAACGGCTATTTGACGGTCAGCGGCGTTACGGACAAAGATGCACTCTTCACCATCACATCGGACGGTGTTACTGTTTTTGAGAACAAGAGCATTTTAGAGCTTGGTGGAACGATTCGCACCGACGGTACATTTACTTTTACAATAGGTTTACCGGATCCCCACAGCGCATTGATTCATCATGTTGTTATCACCGCATCAGACAAGATGGGAAATAGAACATCTGTTGAGGCAGACGTGACCCATGGCGGTTTGGGTGATATAAAGCGGATATCCGTATATGCCGACGGTGTGAAATGGGACAACGGAAATATAGCGGCTGATTTGTTGAATTCCCGTATAGTACAGCTTTCTCTGGTAGCCGAAACAAGTGACGGTGCAAGCTTTATACTTACGGATAATCGATTGGTGGCATGGACTTGTTACGCAGTAGAAGGGTCTGCCTCCATTAACGATGACGGCCTTCTTACCATAGGAAAGAATAGTGTCGGTTATGTCACCGGGGCTTTACGGGTGTCTTCTACCGGTGCCCGAACATCAAGCATCACATTCGGAGCGGAACGGTATTCGGGTAACAAGGTTGTGACAGGTGCTTCATTAGGTGGCAAAGTCACCGGAGGCGGGCAATATGATCCGGGAGATGACGTAACATTGACAGCTGTTGCCGATACAGGATACACATTTGAAGGATGGACCATAGAAGGTGTGTCTGTCAGCGACAATAAGGCCGGGACCATCACCTTCAAGATGCCGGACCATTATGTAGTGGCCATCGCTTACTTTGTCGTAAAGGATGTTCCGGGTAGTGTGGAAGTGCTGATTCCCTCAAGTCATGTTTCAGCACTTGCAGGAGAGTTGGTGTCCGTCCCGTTACCGAAAGGAGGAGACCCCAACCGATTTGTATCATACTATATAAAGGACGGCAAAAAGATTTATATCCCCATGAGCTATGTAAAAAGCGGGTATTTGAAATTT
>CALCRE010000244.1 GCA_937894465.1 uncultured Clostridia bacterium | reverse complement strand
AAGAAATAACGTTATTAAGAAATGCTATAGAAAAAGACTATACAGTTGAAGGTGATTTACGACGTGATGTCTCTTTGAATATCAAGAGATTGATCGAGATTGGTTCATACAGAGGAAGAAGGCATAAGGCAGGTTTGCCTGTCAGAGGTCAAAGGACCAAGACGAATGCCAGAACACGTAAAGGACCGTCTAAAATAGTATCAAGAAAAAGTAAGTAAAGGAGGTAGGCTGAATGGCTAGGACAGTAAAAAGAACGAAAAGAAAAGAAAGAAAGAATATAGAACGCGGTGCTGCGCATATCAGTTCTTCATTTAATAATACCATCGTTACCATTACCGATACAGCCGGCAATGCGTTATCATGGGCAAGCGCAGGCGGCCTTGGATTCAAAGGATCCAGGAAAAACACTCCTTTCGCCGCACAATCCGCGGCTGAACAAGCAGCGAAAGCGGCTATGGAACACGGATTAAGGACAGTTGAAGTATATGTTAAAGGTCCCGGTGCCGGGCGAGAAGCGGCAATTAGAGCATTGCAAGCTGCAGGTCTGGAGGTAAGCATGATTAAAGATGTTACTCCTATTCCCCATAATGGTTGCAGACCGCCGAAAAGACGAAGAGTATAATGGAGGTGTATTGGATAAATGGCAAGATATAATGATGCTTCTTGCAGACTATGTAGAAGAGAAGGGGAAAAGCTATTTTTAAAAGGCGACAGATGCTATTCTGAAAAGTGCTCTGTTGTAAAGCGAACCTATGCACCAGGACAACATGGTCAGCAACAAAGAAGAAAAGTTTCCGAATACGGACTACAAATGCGTGAGAAACAAAAAACAAAGAGATTTTACGGTATATTGGAAAAACAATTTGCCGCATATTATGAATTAGCTTTCAAACAAAAGGGTGTTACCGGTGAAAACATGTTGCGCTTATTGGAAAGCCGTTTGGATAATGTGGTTTATAGAATGGGAGTCGGTGCATCAAGAGCTGAAGCCAGACAACTTGTGAACCATGCTCATTTCACTGTAAACGGGCAAAGAGTCAATATTCCTTCATACCAAGTTAAGCCGGGTGATGTTATTGAAGTAAAGGAATCAAGCAAAAGCATGCCTTATTTCAAGAATTTGATCGAGGGCGGAAATACAAAGAACTTACCGAGTTGGTTAACATTTGATGTGGCAAACCTTAAAGGTAATGTTGTAACCGAATGCCCGAGAGAAGAAGTTGACCTGAATGTTCAAGAGCAACTTATTGTTGAATTCTATTCGAAGAGCTAATAAGAATGTTGCCGGTCATTGGCCGGTTGATATAGATATTGTAGTAACAATAATAGTCAAAAAACGGTCCCCCGGACTCCGGGCAGATAGAGGGAGGGTTATATTTGATAGAAATTGAAAAGCCAAAGATCGAATGTGTAGAATCGGACCAAGCGAATACGTACGGAAAATTTGTAATAGAACCTTTAGAGAGAGGTTACGGGATTACTTTAGGTAATTCCCTAAGAAGAATCTTATTGTCTTCTTTGCCGGGTTCAGCGGCAACTTCAATCAAAATTGACGGTGTTTTACATGAGTTTTCCACCATCCCGGGTGTTGTAGAAGATGTAACGGAAATTATCCTCAATATCAAGACTTTGGCATTTAAGATGTATACAGATGAACCTAAGACCGTATATATTCATGCTGAAGGCAGTAAAGTGGTTACAGGTGCTGATATCAAAACAGATCCCGACATAGAGGTGTTGAATCCCGATGTATATATCGCAACACTCAATGACAATGGGAAGCTGTATATGGAGATTACTGTGGAGAAATCCAGAGGATATGTTCCTGCTGAAAAAAATAAGCTAGCGGGGCAACCCATTGGTGTTATTCCCATAGACTCTATATTCACTCCTGTTAAGCATGTAAGCTATAGGGTGGAAAATACCCGTGTAGGTAAGATTACAGACTATGACAGACTCATATTGGAAATCACGACAAACGGTAATATAAAACCGGACGAAGCGATGAGTTTGGGTGCGAAAATATTAAACGAGCACTTGAAGTTGTTTATTGATTTGTCTGATCAAGCCAAGAATACCGAGATCATGGTTGAAAAAGAAGACGACGGTAAAGAAAAGGTACTGGAAATGACCATCGAAGAATTGGATTTATCGGTAAGGTCATACAACTGCTTGAAGAGAGCAGGCATCAATACCGTTGAAGATTTGACAAATAAAAATGAAGAAGAAATGATGAAAGTCAGAAACTTGGGTAAAAAATCACTGGAAGAAGTGTTAGGTAAACTGAAGGAATTAGACTTAACCCTCAAGAAAGATGATGAATAACTCATTATTAAAAGACACATCGGAAAGGAGTAAATAGACTATGGCCCAACATAGGAAGCTGGGAAAGCCTACCGACCAAAGAATAGCGCTTTTAAGAAACCAGGTTACAGCATTATTTGAAAACGGACGAATAAAAACCACTGCTACACGTGCCAAAGAAGTCAGTAGTATTGCTGAAAAGCTGTTGACTCTTGCTGTGAAAGAGTGTGATAACTATACAACAAAACAAGTGAAGGTGACTAAAGCTAAGCTGGACACCTCCGGTAAGAAAGTTTTGAAAGAAGTTGAATCGAAGAACGGCAATAAATATGAGGTTGTAGAGCACGAAGAAACCACCGAATTGAGAACTGTTGACAGTCCTTCGAGATTACATGCCAGAAGACAAATCCTAAAATGGATTTACGATGTTAGAGATGAAGACGGAAATCGCAAGAAAATCGTCAATAAAATCTTCGATGACATCGCACCGAAGTACAAGGATGTCAATGGCGGTTACACAAGAATTTATCTGTTAGGTCCCAGAAAAGGAGACGCTGCAGAGATGGCAATTCTTGAACTGATCAATAATGAACCCGTAGATGAAAAAGGTAAAGGAAAAGCGAAAGCAAAATAATG
>CALCRE010000243.1 GCA_937894465.1 uncultured Clostridia bacterium | reverse complement strand
CGCTATTTAAGCCAGTTTCGCTCCTTTTTTTATTTTTCAACTGTCGAATAGCGGAATATATCAGAAAAAAAGATTAAAAACAATCACTAAAACCATGTTATTTAATGGAATCAAATAAACTTCAAATAAAAAGAAGGGGATGGGTTCTCTTTGTTGAGAACCGTCCCCTTCTACATTTCATTCTTACATTAAATCACTTTGTTTTGAACTTCTTGACCAATTTTTTCGATAAAGTCATTCAAGCTCATAGCACCTAAGTCTCCATCTTTTCTAGATCTTACGGCAACCATATTGTTTTCCATTTCCTTATCGCCGATGACTAGCATGTAAGGTTTTTTTTCAAGTTGAGCTTCTCTGATCTTATAACCGATTTTTTCGTTTCTCATATCACACTCAACTCGGATTCCTTTTTCCTCTAGTGCTTTTTGAACTTCAGCCGCATATTGATGATGCTTATCAATCAAAGGCAATATCTTAACTTGAACCGGGGAGAGCCAAACCGGGAAAGCACCTGCATAATGTTCTGTCAAGATTGCAATAAATCGCTCTATGCTACCGAACACTACTCTGTGGATCATAACAGGTCTGTGCTTTTCACCGTCCGGTCCGATATAGTTTAAGTCAAATCGTTCAGGCATTTGGAAATCCAACTGTATGGTACCGCATTGCCAAGTACGGCCTATAGAATCCTCCAAATGGAAGTCTATTTTAGGTCCGTAGAAAGCGCCGTCTCCTTCGTTTATCTTATATTTCATTTGAATGGAATCCAAAGCATCCTTCAGAGCATTTGTCGCCATGTTCCAATCTTCGTCCGAACCCATTGAATTTTCCGGCCTTGTGGACAACTCTACATGGTATTTAAATCCGAAAACATTATAAAAGTCATCGATCAACCGGATCACACCGAGCACTTCATCACTAATTTGTTCAGGTGTCATGAAAATATGAGCATCATCTTGAGTAAAACATCTCACCCTCATCAATCCGTGTAAAGCACCGGACAATTCGTGTCTGTGTACCAAACCCAATTCTGCGATTCTCTGAGGCAAGTCTCTGTATGAATGCAGCTTTCTTTTGAATACTAGCATTCCACCGGGGCAGTTCATAGGCTTTATAGCATAATCTTGTTCATCTATTTTGGTAAAGTACATGTTATCTTGATAGTGGTCCCAATGTCCCGAACGATGCCAAAGCTCTTCATTTAAAATAATGGGAGTTTTAATTTCTTGGTAATTTCTTTTCTTGTGCTCTTTTCTCCAAAAGTCCTCCAATGTATTACGAAGCACCATTCCTTTTGGCATAAAGAAGGGGAAACCGGGTCCTTCTTCGTAAATGTCGAAAAGATCCAATTCTTTTCCAAGCTTACGATGATCGCGTTTCTTTGCTTCTTCCAACCTGAATAAATAATCGTCAAGGTCACTTTTCTTCATAAAGGCGGTTCCGTAAATTCTTTGAAGCATCTTATTCTTTTCACTTCCACGCCAATAGGCACCTGCAACCGATAAAAGCTTGAAAGCCTTGATTTTGCCGGTGGATTCCAAGTGGGGACCGGCGCATAGATCAGTGAAATCTCCTTGCTTATAAAAGGAGATGATTTCTCCTTCAGGCAGGTCTTCGATGAGCTCCACTTTATAAGGTTCATTTTTATCTTTCATGAATTGAATAGCTTCATCTCTTGGAAGAGTAAATCTTTCCAGCTTTAAATCTTCCTTGATGATCTTTTTCATCTCGTCTTCAATCTTGGTAAGCTCCTCTATGGAAAACGGTTTATCAACGTCGAAATCATAGTAATACCCTGTGTCAATGGCAGGCCCTATGGCAAGCTTAGCTTCCGGATAAAGATGTTTTACTGCTTGAGCCATGACGTGGGAGGTTGTATGTCTTAAAGCGTGCTTTCCGCCATCATCATCAAAAGTAAGAAGATTCAATGAACAATCGTGTTGTAGTTCCGTACTCAGATCCATCACTTTTCCGTCCACCTCACCGGCTAGGGCTACACGTGCTAACCCTGCACTGATATCTTGTGCAACTTCCTTGATGGTGATCCCTTTGTTATATTCTTTTACACTCCGGTCTTTTAATGTTACTTTTATCAACTTCATCAATCCTTTCTATGATATAAACAATAAAATTTTGTTAAAAATAAATAAAAACCCTCATCCCTATGAAGGGACGAGAGTCATTTCCCGTGGTTCCACCCTAATTGTTTCTCATTGTGATTGTAACGTGATCAACGATTGGCTCGGAGGTGGTTTTCAACTGTTTCTCTGATAAAAGTATTTTCAGCCTAGATACTCTCTCTCTTTAAAAGATAGTGCAGCTTACTCTTCTCGTCGTAGCCATTGTTCAATTATTATGTAATTATACATAAAAATAACCTTTGGGTCAATAAGGTTTTAAAATTTTTTTGCTCTC
>CALCRE010000242.1 GCA_937894465.1 uncultured Clostridia bacterium | reverse complement strand
CGAGGACACATATTTGCATGTTGAATAAGACATTCTGTGGCCTTCAAAATGACCTCAGTATTAGGGAAACTGATTCCGTATGCGTTTGCCATGGTGATTCCCCCGATTTCCACTTTGCCTAATTGAGGATGGTCAAACTCTGTCCAAGGGTAAAAGAATTCCGTTCCTCTTTGGTCATGGAATTTTAAAAGCTCATAATCATACTTGATCCTGTTATTGAAAAGATCATTTGTCAGCACCATATCTACGGTTTTATGACCCATTTGAGAATATCCGTTTCCCAATTCCATAATAATGAAGCTGATTCCCAACATAAAATGAACGAACTCATCGGATGTTCCGCTATACCCTTTGATATAGGGGTCGGTAGCATATCGATATCCGCTGACCAAATAGGGGAACCCTGTGATGTCACTGCAGATATTTCCCACCTTCTGCATTAACTGCAAGTCAGCAGCATCATATTGGTCATCCGGCATACTACCGGGACGGAATATAGCATTAGAACCATTGTGAATATCCATACCGGCAAAAATATTCGGTTTGGACAAGAGAAAGTCCCCCACCGCTTTTGTTTCCGGTTCACTGAATGGATATTTGCCACCCACAGGATTATCCGGTTGCCAATAAACCGGATAATTTCGGTTAAAGTCCACCGTGGTTTTGCTCGGTTCGAAAAATTCTCCTCCGGTCCGGTCATGAATAAGGCCTTCCGTATAAACCTTGTAAAAAGGTCCTTCTGTATCGGTACTCTTTCTGGGTACCATCAATCTTGGGTCTTCCTCATAGGGCTTCATATTTCCATCCGGGCATTCAATTCTCATATGAAGAATCATACCGTCTCCATTGACATCCCCGGGTATGATATGATCCTTGACCTTATGAATCGTTTCCCTGCTGCGAGGTACATATTTTTGGACAATCGCACATTCTGCTCCATCCGGATTGACACGAGGGACGATATAGAATGATATACATTCCAATAGCTTTTGGTATTGGGGATCGGAGCATAATTGGTTTGCCAAGTACAAAGATACTGTTGTCCCTTCCGCTTCGTTTGAATGTACATTGGTTTGAATGTAATAGGCCGGCTTTTGCTCATGATCCGTACCCGGTGCGGTCAGGATGATCAAGGGCAGATCTCTTCCCTCTAAGGAAGTCCCGATTGATTCGACTTTTACGAAACTTGGATACTCTTTTTTCAAAGTATCAATTGCTTGCATCATCTCGTTGTAGGTATAAAACCCATCTTGTTTTATCTTCATACAATCCTCTTCTCTCATTGAATTTACCGTTATATATTACCGTCTGAATATGGTTCCTCCTTATTATATACTCAAAGTTAACCATATTCAAAAAACAAAAGGCGGTTTTCAATAGCCGCCTTTTGAAAAAAACATTCGTCTTAGTCGTAAACCTCAGGTGGGGTATATACTCTGAACGCCTCATTTTCATAAAAGTTCTTAATCAAGTCATCAAGACCTGCTGCATATAGCTGATTGAGGTATTGTTCCCACTCTGTGTTGATATTGGCAATTTCGCCATCCCAAGAACGGGTGGCAAAGTCGTTAATGATGGGGTTGATCTGTCCGCTGACAGCTGCCCACGCTACGTTGTATGCGTCAAACAATTCTTCTCCCATATCTAATATATTGATTTGTTTATGAGGTGTTATCGCATATTTTTCAACCCATTTATCTTCGATATGATATAACCAAATTTGTCTGTATGCTTCATGAACAAACAAGTTCGGCTCAGCTGAGAAAGCTCCTACCCCGATATTCGAGCCCCCTCTTCTGTATTTGGGAGGTACATTTTCCACCGGAGTTGTAATCTTTGAACTGTTCCAAGGCTCCCCGGACCATGTAAAGTGCACGCCTTCTACACCTTGGTAGACTTCACGGAACCAAGGATCATCCTTGTTAGTGTTATAATCATTGTAGATGGTAAGCATTCTGATCAATTCACCGTCGGATACCTGCTCTCCCACCACAGTGGTTCCACCTGCACCGCCGATAAAAGCATCAAGAACATATCGTTTGTTTCCCCAAGACTTACCGGGGCCTTTTAATGCAGGCATCATAACGAATGTTGCATCCTCTTCACCTTTTAGCCATAATCCTTGAGGAGGTTGCCTGTCGGAATAATCCGGAGCATCCGGTCTTGCGATGTATTGTCTGTCCGCATTGAAATATCCGACTTTTCCTGTCATCCATGTTGCAAGCAAAACATCATAGAAAGTTCCTGCAGGAAGGGTTCTCATATATCCCTTTTGATACATATCCGATGCCCACATTACATATTCCTTGTAACCGCTGTATGCATACCAAGGAACCACGTTGCCCGTCAATTCATCTAAATACAAATAGTTAGCTTCGGATGAAACAAGACCGAATTGTCCCCAATACAGATCCACCCAAACATTTCTAAATGAATTCGGGTTTATGACAGCAGCGTATGTATCATCTTCACCGTTGCCGTCAGGGTCATCTTCGGTAAATGCACGGAATATGTCATTGACTTCTTCATGTTCAAACAAGTATGTTGTTATGTATGTCTGACCACTGTATTTTGCTAATTTTTCAGATGTTAGAGGAATTGGAGTGAGCTCCTCTTTAGGAATTTCATAACCGATGTTTTCAAGCCAATCCAGCCTGAACAAGGGAGCGTTATAGAACATTTTGTAATTGCTTCTTACCCAAGAGATACCGTAGTATTCCTCTGTGCCACGAATCAGGTTGTATTCAAAGCTTGTAGGTGCATTGTTTTCCATTAATTCGTAGTAATAGGGGAAGTACTTTTTATACATTTCCAAAGGAACAGATCTTGTAAAGCCTTCTTCATACAATACATGAGGCGCTTTACCACCTTTTGCAAGATTACTGAAGTCCGGTATGTCACCGGCTGCTAACATCATAGTCAGACCTTCAGTATCATAATAACTGATGTTCCAACATTGAAGATCTATGTTGTATCTTTCTTCAATCATCAGCTCATCGTAAGCACCTTCATCATATGTGTCACAAAAGCCAAAGATCCAAGAGATTTCATAGAACTCTTCAAACGGATTCGCCTCCACTGCCTGTGTTGTTGTTTCCGCCTTGGTTGTTGTTTGAGAAGCGGTAGTTGTGACGGCAGGTTGTGTTGTCACTTGTTTGGAAGTGGTCGTTACGGTTGTTATTTCACTTTCCGATTCACTTCCTGCGCAAGCAGTCAATGCAAATATCAGTATTGCTGCTACCACCAAACACAGGATACGTCGCAATTTTACAGACATTCAACTGTCCTCCTTAAGGTTATAATGTTTATAATCAATGCGGTTTTCACTTCGCATTATTACTGTATTTAACGGTTAAAACCGATTACTCCAAACCTTAATCCAATTGTCTATAAATCTTTTCAATACATTATTCCAGTCATCGCACAAACATAATATACCACATTTTGCCGTTTTATTGATCTTTTTTCACTTTTTATTTATCTTTTTTTCTAATTCCACATTTTATTTTTTCATTTGGTTTTCAACGGTTCTTTTCACCAATTGGATGGAGATCCCCCAAGGATCTTTCAACATCACCAAAGAATCTCCCCCTTTTGTCACTGTTAGTTCTTTGTAAACAGTAGCTCCCGCTTGAACCAATCGCAACGTATCCTTCTTTAAATCATCAGACAAGAAGGCAAAATGAAGCATTAAAGGATCCATTTCCTTATATTCCAATATCGGTGCTGCAGGATTATAATATATTTCCAAAATGGTACTTTCCTTTTCATCCGCAATGAAGTAGGTAGTCTCATCGGCTTGTCGCAAAAGTTTCATCCCAATCTCCTTTATATACCATTCCACCATTCCATGAGGATCCGGCACATTAATCGCCACATGCTCTATCATCATACATACCATCCTTTCCGTTACTCTACTACAGTAGGTTTTTTCCCGGCGTTAAAAATGTTGTCCGTTATTTCCACTCTGCTTTTTTCCTTTTCATTGCGACCATATAGCCTGGCGGTGTTCAACGTATCAAGAGAAGGCCAAATAATATTGCCGTAGAATTTCTGTATTATTTGAGGTGCTCCTCTTAAAGCGTAAGGTAATTGATCGGACAAGAACACATTGTTATACATGAGGATCGTGTCACCGGCAATATCCGTACCGTCTCCCCTGTCGCTGCCCCCATGCATGTCAAAGCAATGGCTTAAGGAAGTCCCCATTTGTATATTATGCCTTGCCTCATATCCGGATCCCGGAGCACCGGTTCCTGCAAGGTCATGTCTGTTTGCATTGAACAGATTGTATTCGATCAATGACACCGCCTTATCATGACAGAATCCGTATCCTAATCCGTTACGCTGGTTGTGATGGATGTAGTTATGGTGGAAATAGTGACCGGTACCACCGGATACATACACAGCAGCATGACTGAAGCCGGAGAATTCACAATTATCCACCTCCAGGTTGTTTTTATCCGTTGTTATACAATTGAGCGTAAGCAGCTTGTAATAATACCCGCTTCCTTTAGCTCCTTCACCGGAATAACTTCTCTTATGAAACGCAAGCCTCTCATCCGGATCCGCCCCTCGGAATATCAATCCGGTAATCCGCACATTTTCTCCCACCTTGAACATAGGTGAGTAAAATGTATCGCTTAAGATCAATGCTCCCGTGGAATTTCCGTTTCCACGGTCACTTGCCAATGTTACTCCGTCCTTGATGGTCAAAGTCGTTTTCGCGGCGGACAAATCGATTACAGCATCACCTTTTACAAAAATAACATCTCCGTCTTTAGCCTGTATACATGCGCGTATAAATTCTTTCAGATCCCCCACCATAAAATCACCGGTGGTAACTATTTCTTTGTAACCGTATCCACCACCTAGTGGTTGATCATCCGGTACGGCGCCATAAACTTTTCCGCCCACAGTCCTATTCGGTTGCTCTAAGTATTCGTAAGCCCGATCGTATCCTTCGATCACCTTGACGGTATCGGCGAGCGCTTTGCTTATTTCTTCTTTTTTAATTTTTTTGTCCCGTATAATCTCCCTCAACTCATCCAGTTTCTTATATACCTCATCCATATCACTGTAATAGTTTCTGCTTGTTATATTGGTCAATCTCATATCCACCGTGTGCTCGGACAAGTCAATTTTCACATCGGATTCTTGAACCTTTTCCGCTAAACCGAAAGCATTGTTAAAAACCGTGATGTCCCCTTCTCCAGTTTGAATGGAATTGAACAATTCATCATACAGTTCTTTTGCTCCTGCAAAGTAATTATTGGTGATCTCCAAACCGTTCTTAGGAGCGCTACCAATATCAAAGGGCATTTGGGATGTAATATAGGTGTTGTTGCTTATAATCATATAATCCCCATATGTGTTTGTCTCTTTTTCTTTAAATGGTTCCATTTTGATACATGCATCGTAGGAAGTTCCCATTTCGATGTTGTTTCTCACCTCCAACCCACAATCCGTGCTGCCATCACCATACACCGAAGTACGGTTACCGTTGAACAGATTGTTCTCAATCAACACCTTTGCAGATGCCACTTTTACGCCGTAACCTGCACTTTCTG
>CALCRE010000241.1 GCA_937894465.1 uncultured Clostridia bacterium | reverse complement strand
CGCTTGAAAACGCCGATTTGCTCTATATTTCACGCTCGCTCTTCAAAACTGCTTTTCGTAAAATTATATAATTTTTCTTTTTTTATTCTCTTTTGTTATAAAGACTTATTCAGTACATGCTTTATTTGTTTTGCAATAGCTTGTATGACAGGCACACTCACGCTGTTTCCAAGCTGTTTATATAAATGAACATCTGCCCCGGGCAGTAGAAAATCATCCGGATAACCTTGTAACCTTGCCCATTCTCTTGGGGTCATTTTTCGGATTCCCTTTCGGTTAACTTCTCCTTTAATGTGGGTTACCGGAGTAAAGTTTGTCAGGCGATGATCAACGATTAAATTTCTTTCCTTCCCCATTCCTCCGCATACTATGGCTCCGGCGATTCCGTCCGTGTCTCTTATTTCAAAACCGAAACCGTTTCCTTTTGCTTCATGCCTTGCGCGATGCTTTTTTAATGTTTCCAAATAAGTATCAGACAAGTAATATTTAACGCTGACTTCTTCCTTCTCCATAATATCCTTTATACAGGCATTGGAATTGATTGGTTGAGGAAATGAAAAGCCCTCACTGTCTATGTCTTCTCGAAATGCCACGAAATAGATACGCTCTCGGTTTTGAGGTACACCGAAATCTTTACTGTTTAGAATTTGGCTGTACACCTTGTAGCCGGATTCGTCCAGTGCTCCGAGAATGATCTTTAAGGTACGCCCTTTGTCATGGGTGGTCAAGCCTTTTACATTCTCGCAAAAGATGACTTTAGGCTTATGGTGGTTGCAAAGTCTTAACACATCAAAGAACAAAGTGCCTCTTGACATCCCTTTATAATCATCTTGAAAGCCCATACGACGTCCGGCCAAAGAAAACGCTTGACACGGAAACCCTGCCAGACATATATCAAAAGGGGGGATATCATTTTCATCGATTTTAGTGATATCACCGTTAATTTTGACCTTGTCCGTAAAGTTTGCATAATAGGTTTTCTGGGCATTCTTGTCCCATTCGCTGATAAAAACTGTTTCTATGGATTGTTGAAAGGCTTGGTCGAACCCTAAACGTATTCCTCCAATCCCGGCAAATAAGTCAATGGACTTATACACTGCTGTCATATACTCTCTCCAATTCTTTTGTAATACGATACCATTATATATCACACAATCACAATCGGCAAAACTGATAAGATAATTTAACAGCAAATCATGTATAATGACAAAAGATATTAAGTTTATTGCATGGAGGCCATTGCAAATGATACTTTCAGGTTTGGAGATAAAAAAGCACATGGGTAAGGAGATCATCATTGAACCATTTAATGAGAAATGCCTTAACCCAAACAGCTATAACCTGCGACTTCATAATGAATTTTTGATTTATGAGGAAGAAATACTAGATATGAAAAAGCCCAATAAGGCGAAAACCATATTAATTCCTGAGGAAGGGATGATACTGGAACCCGGGCGGCTATATCTGGGCAGAACAGTAGAATATACGAAAACCGAAGGATTTGTTCCCATGCTGGAAGGACGATCATCTGTAGGAAGACTAGGATTATATATTCATGTGACAGCAGGTTTTGGTGATGTGGGTTTTGCCGGTTATTGGACACTGGAAATTCAATGTGTTCAACCTGTCAGGATTTATCCCGGAGTTGAGATCTGTCAGATCTATTACCATTCTATTGAAGGTGATTACGAAAAGTATTGCAGCGGCAAGTATCAAAACAATACCGGAATACAAGCAAGCTTGTTATACAAGGATTTTGAAAAAGGCGAACCGGTAAAAGCATGACCAAAGTAAATAAGCAATTATTGAGACACCTTGCCAAGGGATCGACAAAGTGTCCCAACAATCTACCTGGTATTAAAATGCTATTGAGTAGTTTGAGCTGCTTGTTGTAATCTTAACTCTTCTTCTCGGATGACCTTTTTATCGATTCGTTCAAAAAGAATTTCAATAGCTCCCAGCTTACGCGCTGATATTTTTACAGGCTGCCATTTAACTTCTTCCATATTCAACATGCTGCGTATTTTCTGAGTTGAAAAAGGCAAGAAAGGATCTAGCAATATAGAAAGGTTGGCGATTATTTGCACACAAGTATTCAGCGTTTCTTTGCACTTTTGGGCATCTGTCTTTATGGTGATCCATGGTTGTTCTTGATCAAAGTATTTATTTGCTTCCCGTACCAAAGAAAAAACTGTGCCCAATGCATCTTTAAAGCTTCCTTGTTCGATGAGTTGACCGATATGGGAATAACAATCTGATATAGATTGCACTACAGTCTGATTGTATGAAACATCAGGAACATTGCCTTCAAAGTATTTTTCAATAAACACAAGACTGCGGTTGACAAGGTTTCCGTAAGCACCTAGGAGTTCTCCGTTGTGACTGTTGACAAATTCCCTCCAAGAAAAATCGGTATCCTTTTTTTCAGGACCGTTTCCGATTAAAAAGTAGCGAATGGAATCAGGGTGATATCCCCTTAGAAGATCCTTTGCCCATATAGCCCAATTTCCGCTGGTGGAAATCTTTTTTCCTTCCAATGTCAAATATTCGCTGGATATGATTTCATCCGGGAGCTTGAGTTCGACATCAGAACGTCCTAGAAGCAATGAGGGCAAAATGATGGTATGAAAGGGGATGTTATCTTTACCGTGGACATAATATTGCTTGGCACTGTTCCAGAATTCTTCGAAGATCAATCCTTGTTGATTACACAATGTATAGCAATCGGAGAGATATCCAAGGACATTTTCCGCCCAGATATATATTTTCTTACGGGAGAATCCTGATTTGGGCACATCGATACCCCAATCGAGATCTCGAGTAAGACTCCTGTCACGAAGCCCTTCTAGAATATATCGTTTTGACATATAGTATGCATTTTTTCTCCAATCCCTATGGCCTTCCACATATTCATCAAGTTGTTCTGCCATGCGGGAAACCGCAAGGTAAAGATGATTGGAAGATCGAAATTCCGGTGGATTTTCGCATATGCTACATTGTGCATGCTGTAGACTTTCCGGATCCAAAACGCTTCCGCATGCATCACATTGATCTCCCCTTGCATTCTTGCCACAATCAGGGCATATCCCTTTTACAAAACGGTCGGGTAAAAATTGCTTACATTGATTGCAATAGGCTTGTGGTAAGCTTTTTTCATATACATATCCGCCTTCATACAACTTTTTATGAAAATCCGTAACAAAACGTTTGTGCTTATCATCTGATGTTTTTTTGTACAAGTCATATGTGAACCCAAGTTGATGAAAGCAATCTTGGAATTCTTCGTGATAATAATCACTGATTTGTTGTGGCGTTTTGTTTTCCTGTTTGGCTCTGATGGTCACAGGCGTGCCGTGACAATCACTACCGGAAACAAAAAACACCTTATCTCCTTTTAGCCTAAAATATCGCGCCAATACATCTCCCGGCAATAATGCCGCGATGTGGCCGATATGCAAAGAACCGTTTGCATAAGGCCATGCATTTCCAATTAAAACATTCATATTGTACCTACCTTTCTTGTTTTTAGACTAATTCCGTTTACTTGTTTTTTTAAATAAGCAATAAAAAAGCTCTCACCTCCAGGATTAAATCCTAGGGACGAGAGCATGACACTTCGTGTTACCACCTTAGGTTTATAGACGCCTCGCGACATCTACCTCAGCAAGTACGGCAAGATCAACAAATCTTTGATTATACTCCGGCTCAATAACGGGAGCACCCGTCGCAGCCTAATCCAAAAGATTCGGTGCGAAAGCTCCGAGACCATCTTCGGTCGCCTATTCTTTGCTCCTTCTCAGCCTAGGGAGCTCTCTGTGAAAGGTATAAAGCACCTACTCTTCTCTTCAACGCAATATATATAAATTATGTAATTGTATTATATGACAGAAATTTAAGATTTGTCAAACTTTAATCTGCCGTTTTCGTTATCTGTTATTTGTTTGTATATTTACGATAGTCAGACGGGGAAAACCCCGTTTTTTCTTTGAATAACCTTGCGGAGTGCCCGCTGTAGTCCATATTACATGCGGAAAAAGCTTGGGCGATGGATATATTGGTGTCCAACAGCTTTTCCTTCAATTTATCGATCTTGTAATTAATATAGTACTGGTGGGGAGTTATGCCGGTATGATTTTTAAAGAGTTTTATAAAATGGGATTTACTCAGATAGGCTGCTTTAGCAGCTTTGTCGGCATCGTATTGTTCTAACCAATGTGATTGAATGTATTGCTTTCCCCTTTCAATCTCCTCTTTTCCCTTGTATATCTTTTTAAAGATGAAAATTGCTGCAAACCATTCAACGATACCCTCGGCATTTAATAAAGGGAAACATGTTATATCCGAGCTTATCACCTGTATGTCTCTGTCTACCACGTCAAAATATCGGATCATATCCGGATAAGAGGCGTTAAAATCTGTAAGATACACAGTTTTTCCGGCTAGTACTTGCTTTATTTTGTCTACACAACCTAATGCTATTACAATGGGATCCTTAAAAACATTGTATATGCCAATATGAGCTTCTCGGCTTTTTATACCGATCAAATCCAGTGTGGCTTTATTAATCATTCTAGCTGTCCCGTCAATGGAGAATATTTGAATCGGATAGGGAAAACACTCTATAACATTAGCAAGTAACTCTTTTTCAGCAAGAAGTGATTGAAATGGTTTTGCCAATTCTTTTTGTACATCAATCTGTTCCTTCACGGATATGAACCTCGTTTCCATTCAATCTTCCTATTCAATCTTTGCCTTTTACACAAAACCCCTTGTTTTTATCAAGTCACTATAGTCATGCATAATTTCAATCTATTTATATCAATATATAAAAAAGGATCAATATAGTACAATTTTAGAAATAAAAACTGGTAATGTCAATGATTTTTATACAGTAATTATGATGTAGGTGGTTTTTCCATGAGTTGAAAATCCTGCTGAAAATCCAACATAAAAAGACGATTTGTTTATTGACCGATGTAGGGGGTTTGTGATAAAATAAACAAAGTTTAATATTGTTCTAATTCCGGTTGGACAGGTATCTTATTGATATTTGTTTTCAAGTTTGTATGTTGCTGAGGGTGGAGGCTTCGAGAGTAAGTCATCCACCTTTTTAAGTTTTATTGCTGAAAAGGTGTAAAACTTAGCTGTCATGACCGCCATTGGGACAGAACGTTTTGATCAGCAATAGCAATGATTTTATTACAATTGGATTTATAAATATATTAGAAGGAGTTGTTAAATTATGAAAGTGAACTTTACAGAAACAGTCTTACGTGATGCAAATCAATCCTTGATCGCTACCCGGATGCCGTTTTCTGATTTCGAGGCTATTTTAGAAACGTTGGATCATGCCGGTTATTATTCCTTGGAATGTTGGGGAGGAGCGACATTTGATTCTTGCCTCCGTTATCTTAGTGAAGATCCTTGGGAAAGGCTTCGTAAAATAAAAGCCAAGGTAAAGAACACGAAATTGCAAATGCTATTGCGTGGGCAAAACATACTCGGGTATAAGCACTATCCGGATGATGTGGTCAGAAAATTTGTGGCTCATGCTGCACAAGGTGGGATCGATATATTCCGAATCTTTGATGCTCTCAATGATTTTAGAAATATCGAAGTTGCGTTGGATGAAACACTCAAACAAGGGGCTCATGCCCAAGGTTGTATTTGTTATACCACAAGCCCGATTCATAATTTAGATAAATACGCTGCTATGGTGAAGCAACTTGAATCTATGGGTGTGCATTCTATTTGTATCAAAGATATGGCCGGAATTATGGGGCCGCAGGAAGCTTATGATTTGATCAAGGCAATCAAAAGCAGTGTTAAGCTACCGGTTTTCCTACACACCCATTCCACCACGGGACTTGCTCCGATGACTTATGTGAAAGCGATTGAGGCAGGTTGCGACGGAATCGATACGGCGATATCTTCCTTTTCCGGTGGTACCTCACAACCTTCAACGGAATCATTGAATTATGCGCTCAAACAAATGGGACATGAAACAGATTTAAATGAAAAAGTACTAAAAGAAATCAATGATTTTTTCAAACCGCTAAAAGCGGAATATGTATCCTCCGGTCTTTTGGATCCATTTGTCATGGGAACAGAAACCGATGCATTGTCTTATCAGATTCCGGGTGGCATGCTATCCAATCTGATTTCTCAATTGAAGGCTCAAGATGCCATTGATCGACTGAATGATGTATTGGCAGAAACCCCCAAAGTAAGAGCGGATATGGGATATCCTCCTCTTGTTACACCCATGAGTCAAATGGTAGGTGTTCAAGCCACCATCAATGTTTTGACCGGCGAGCGCTATAAAAATGTTACCAATGAAGTAAAATCCTATCTTCGAGGGGAATACGGAAAAGCACCGGGAGAAATAAACTCGGATCTTATTCGCCAGGTATTAGACGATGAAAAACCCATCACCACACGCTATGCCGATACATTGGAGCCTGCCTTTGAGAAGGCGAAGAAAGAATTGAAATTAGCTCGTAACGACGAGGATGTTCTTTCCTATATCGCATTCCCGCAAATTGCAGAAAAGTTCTTCAATGAAAGGGAAGAACGGGAAAGTAGAACCGTCACCTATACCATTTCAAAGAAGGAGGAATAATCTTTATGAAGGTAATAGATAGTGTTTTAGTGGCACTTTTTATAATAAGTATTGTATTTTTCGTGCTGCTTTTACTGAACATCCTTATAAAGCTATTTTCTTTAGCCATTGCAGGTATCTCAGGTAAATCCGGTAAGTCACCGGCAAAAAATCAGATACAGGGCTCTTCAACTATGGAAATACCTCTTTCTCCCGAGGAAGAGTTTTCATCCGGACATTTAAAACTAAAGGATGTGGATGAACCTACGGCTGCAATGATTATGGCGATTGTCAGTGATGAATCCGGCATTCCGTTGTCCGAGTTGTGCTTTAAGTCTATCAAATTGGTAAAGCAAGAATAATTGGGTTTTATGAAAAGGAGATAATAATTCATGATATATACAGTTAGAATTAATAACAAGGAATATGAAGTTGAGGTTGAACGGGGAAAGGCAAACCTTTTGAAAACAACAGAGGTCTCCGCACCGGCACCGGTTGCTACTCCACAGACGGTTGCGCCCGTACAACAAGTTGCACCTGCTCCCAAAGACGGTGCTAACACAATTAAGGCGCCTATGCCCGGAATTATTCTTGATATAAAAGCAGCTCCCGGTACAAGTGTAAAAAGAGGAGATGTTGTCTTAATTCTTGAAGCAATGAAAATGGAAAATGAAATAACTGCACCTGTAGATGGTGTTGTCTCACAGGTATTGGTTACCAAGGGATCCTCCGTGGCTACCGGTGATTCTTTGATAACCTATCAGTAAGGAGGGAAAACATGTTTGTTGATGCCCTAATAAAAATATGGGAAATGTCAGGCTTTGCAGCACTCACTTGGCAACACTGTGTCATGATTATCATTGCATGTGTGCTGATTTATTTGGCCATTGTCAAAAAATTTGAGCCGCTATTGTTGCTTCCGATCGCTTTTGGTATATTGCTTGTCAATCTTCCGTTGGGTGATTTAATGAAAGAACCGACAGATTCTGAAAATGGTGGTCTTCTCTATTACCTTTACCAAGGGGTTAAATTGGGTATTTATCCTTCTTTGATCTTTATGGGTATTGGAGCGATGACCGATTTTGGCCCTTTGCTGGCTCGGCCGTCCAGCTTGTTCATGGGTGCAGGTGCACAATTTGGTATCAGTATTGCATTTATCATTGCTGTGGCTTTAGGTTTTAAGCCTAACGAAGCGGCATCCATTGCCATTATCGGCGGCGCAGACGGTCCTACTGCCATTTATCTAACATCCAGGCTAGCACCTGATTTGTTACCGGCAATAGCGATTGCAGCTTATTCGTACATGGCGTTGATCCCCTTGATTCAGCCCCCACTTATGCGCGCGTTGACCACTAAAAAAGAACGTAAAATCGAGATGACTCAGTTGAGGGAAGTATCCAAACTGGAAAAAGTTTGTTTCCCGATTGTTGTTTCTGTCTTGTGTATACTTTTATTACCTTCGGTTGCACCTTTGATCGGCTTGTTGATGTTAGGCAATTTGTTCAGAGAATCCGGTGTGGTAGAACGTTTATCCGACACTGTACAAAATGCTTTGATGAATATCGTTACAATTTTCTTAGGTGTTACAGTGGGTGCCACTGCAAATGCGGAGAATTTCTTGAGACCGGAAACGTTAATGATCATTGGACTGGGGTTAATGGCCTTTATGTTCAGTACCATCGGAGGATTGTTGATTGGTAAACTTATGTGCTGGGTGACAAAGGGGAAGGTGAATCCCTTGATCGGTTCCGCCGGTGTATCGGCTGTACCTATGGCAGCCCGTGTCTCGCAAGTAGAAGGTCAAAAAGCAAATCCTGCAAACTACCTGTTAATGCATGCTATGGGACCGAATGTGGCAGGCGTGATCGGATCCGCTGTTGCTGCAGGTGTTTTATTAGCTTTATTCGGATAAATCAAGCTTTTTCTTTACAGACCAGTTGTGAAGAATCAAATTAAATAAAATCGACACTATTTCCGTTAATATGTAAT
>CALCRE010000240.1 GCA_937894465.1 uncultured Clostridia bacterium | reverse complement strand
TGGACTTCTTATACAGCAATAAAGAAGCATATGATTTGGTTACACTCGGTATCCCAGGTGTTCATTATGAGTATAAAAACGGCAAGTATGTTAACATAAATCCGGTTACGCTTTTATGGTTATATAATAAAAATATTGCGTATCGACTGTTGCCTGATAAATATTATACTGCGACGGATTTATATCTACATAATCTTTATATTCCGGATTTCTTTAAACCCATCTATAAAGATTATGAAATTCTAAAACAATACGTTAATATAATTTATGATGATGAAGATATATATGGGACGAAAGAAAGAAACCGTATTATTATGCCATTCATTTTTCAGAATAACAAGGGACAAGAAAAAATTGCTTTCTACAAGATGTTGAATTCATTAGAGCAGACTACTGACCGAAGTTCTGAATTAACGATAGCAACCAAAAACTTACTGCAAAAAGATTAAAAATAAAACACCAGTGGCTACTCCGGAAGGATTTTTATGGTAATGGAGTTTTATATATAGAAGAGAAACATGTGCATGTTATTGCCATTCTGCGAGTTAAGGAATATCGGTGACCACAAATGAAGAAGATGATTGATGTAACTTTAAGAATGAGAAAGGAAGCCATTGAATAAATGGTGCCGGTTAAAAAGATAATATGAAGATGTTTCTAAGTAGATTCGGTGATTTGAAAGAAAAGATAAGTGCGAATAGGATATGATATTATCGTCGAAATTAAGTATTGAAACCATCAGCGCCAATCCAAGATCATTCATAATTCTTATGGTTGCTGTATATATTTCATACTTCTTATTCTGCTTTACTTCATGTAACGACGGAAATGGTAAGTCTTTCCCGGATACCATAAACGATGTGGAGCTTAATGGAGATCATATTTTAGACAACCGACCGTTAAAGGTATTTGTACATAGCAAGGAGATCGATTTTGGATTTTGTACAAACCCTAGTAATGCTTTTGTTACCATAAATCATATGAAAAATCTGCTTTACGAGATCGGTAATCGATGTGAGGAACAATTCGGTTATCCCGTAGAATTTATATCGAATCCTTTGAGTGATAACGAAAAAAACGAATATTTAACTTATCTTGATTCCGGATTAAGTTTTGATTTACTTTTCCCTTCAAAGATACCACCGAATCAGTTTAATAACATTGAGAGTTTTAAATTTTTTAATGATGAATTCATCGAAAAGCAATACTATATGAACTTATCCCCATACATTAACGATTATTGCCCGGATGTTTATGCCAACATGCTTGATTTTAACGAAGTCACGGATTTGTATAAAAAAGGAGACGAAATTTATATGCAGGCGTTCCGGATGTCAGTCATATGGCGTTAATAATAAAAAACCAACTTAAAGAAGAATTTAATGTACAAAGCATCGAAAACGTAGATATGCTTTTTAATCTGACGGAACGAATCAATAATGACAAAGAACTGGAAAACACGATCAAGGTTGCGGTTTCTCCTGATCAGCTCCTTATGGTTGCCACAATAAAAGCAGGCTACTATCCTATAACAGTAAACTTATGGAACAGACTAAATCATTTTCATATTGTCTTTAAGTTAAATGATGAGAACTGTAAACCTTATCTTATAGAAGATACGGATATTTTCGATGTGTACTTGGAGATTTTTGATTCTTTTTTTAGAAAGTCTTACTTTGTTGAACCGAGTCAATCTGTAATTATGTCTAGATATTCGGACAATGAATTGCCTATGTGGCTAAGTAGCAATTTCTTCAGTGAAGTTACAGCCGGTTTTCTTTACAGTAAAAACAATGAAGAACACTTTATGAACCATTATTCAGCCGTAATGCTCGATGCAAAAACCACTGCATTCTGCAATGCAAATAGCGTTCAACCCATCTTTGTCCCTTATACCTGTACCCAACCTGAAAAGGCATTAAGCTTTGTGAATTGGTTGTTTACAGATGAAGAAATTGCAGCATTGTTGACATTCGGTACGGACAAAGGTCCGTTACCGGGATATCAATTCTCCGAAGATCAAAATATGACCTACAATAAAGATGGGCATACCATATATATGTTTCATCATTTAATCGCCAATTTCTCAGACCGGTTATTTCCTTACGACAACCGAACCTTTGACATGACCGGGCAATACAAGAACTTGGCTAAAAAAGCCATCTATCCGCCATTGTCTAAGGTCATTGAATCCAATCATGGTGAAGCCGTATCTGACTTTTTATCCATGACCAACAGCTAAAACCGCAATTTACAAAAGCGAACGGAATACATGCAAACTGTTTTAAGTAATATGATAAGTAATCCCGACAGCTATGTCACTTCGGATGAAATAAAAAGAGATTTAAGCGAAATGATCGATCGAGATGAGCTTATAGAGATTTATCAAAAGTATATATGGAGTCTTAGACATCGTTCACATGCCCTTGGATGGTGATGTATATAAGATTACCAGTAGAAAAAAGTACCCGTTTTTCTGTGGAGAAGCGGGCAGATGAGATTCCCATAAAAAATGTACTGATTTTTTAGTGAGGAAGTCAGTATACCAGAAAATTCTATTTTAATAATCTATCAAACGAGGTAGCTTAATAGCAAATAATTAATAAAAAAAGAGAAAGGATACAACATAAAATTAACATAAACGATTTGCCACTTATGATTTTATTAAACAAGATAACGATGTTCAATGTGATGAATCATCTGCACCAATAAGAACTAATAAAAATAGGTTGTTACGTGCGGACAAAAGACATATTTGGATTTGCCAAAACCAGTGAAGAATATCCGGTACAAAAAACAGATGAAAACGACTTGCAGACTGTGTTAAATCAGCATGGTGTTGTTACAGATTTATCTCCTCGTTGGTATCCTAATGGGTATTCATTTAATAATGTGGATGTTGCTGCTTCACCTCTTCGCACTACCTTCCATGCAGTATATGAAAAAGGTGATGAACAAATAATGGTAACAATCACTTCTCTATCGGAATTCATTCCAAGCACGTATGAAAAAGATTATGAAGATATTACTGTATATCAGGCCAGTGAAATTGAGCATTACTTTATGACCAACCTAGAACACTCGAAAATTGTTTGGGTTACAGAAAATTATGAGTGTTCGATCACCGGGAGCTTTTCTATAGAGGAAGCAATGAAAATAATAGATTCTATATATGAAAGGAATTAAGCCATGAAAAGAAAGATTATAGTTGTTTTAATGTTTGTGCTCACTGTTTTAAGTATTATGTCATCAATATTCTGATGGTATTATCTCTTAATTAATGATTTATTTAAAGATACACTCGATTTGACGCTTACCGATTAACAATTTTCCTTTTCGAATTTGTCACCCATACTCCACAACAAACGTAGTACTCACCTTGTGCGAATTCAGTTCCGCGTATATGTATACGATTTAACGGTCGTCTTTCGGATCGTATAAATCCCGGTACTCCATGATATCCTCCTGTTTTAGCTTTCTAATGTCTTGTCAATATCATAGCATAGCGCATGACGGAAAAAAAGCAATTAAGAAGCGGAAGTCTCTCACACCCAGAAACATTAAAAGCATTTTCCTTGGGTACCCATCATGTCCGACACATTTATGCACCCATGCTGTCTTCATCTGCGTTTTTTACTACCTTATCGGTACTTAATAGCTTCTTGCAAATCTTTCATAAAAAACGGATTATATGCATCTTTTATTCTACCATAGAATTCATTTAAAAAATAAATAGTGACATAATCATCAAAAAAACAGCGCATGATTTGATCCGATCTCATTTTATTCATGTTGAATACAGGGAATCGGCATAATATGTATTCATCAGAAAGGTATTCCTTATAATTTTTATACAAGTCATCAAGAGCTTTTGCGTATTCATTTATATCTTTTATTCTTGTAGAGTCCGATTCATAATTCTTAAAGATTTTATCCTTAATGTAGGTTGCTCTGCCAAGATCACCCAATATCGAATAACCTTTAGTCATAAAATTGCCACCTGTTCCAACCGGAACAAGGGACAATCTATTTACCTCATCAAAAAAATAGATCACACTTTCATCTTCACCGTATTTGTAATTAACACCTTCAATACCGTATCCTATTAATTTACGTGCGTCATCATTTGACAGCAACCAATCTATATATTGAAAAGCTCGCTGTTTTTCCTCACATTGCTCACTCACAGTAAAATAATACCCTGGATTCGTTTTGTAGTTCTCATATAACGGCATGATAACATAATCATCTATTAATGAAGGTTCAAGGTCATATAGATTCTCCAGCACCTTAAGACCGTTAAAAAGAGCTGCATCCACAAGATGATCCGACATATCTATATAAAACTGCTGTTCATTTACTAGAATATTGTTGTAAATCATTTCTTTTTTCGTCGTGATTAACTGATCCCATAATTCCGTTTCATCAATACGGAAAATTTGCTGATCAGAATCGTCAGACTTTAACAGATAAAAATAATATAGTTCAGATATAAAGCTGGAATAACCACCCTTACCTACGATCCAACTCAAAATACCGTCCGGGGCAATATATACCTTATTGGATTCATCTTTCTTCTCACTGGAAATCTTCATGCATAAATCAAATGCAACTTCATAATCTGTTATTTCATAATGAATGTATTGATCTGCAATGGATTTCTTAATCATCAAAACAGGGAAAGTATCTGTGCGATAGTCCGGAATTAAAATCCCCAGTGTTTTGTCATCTATGCGTGATGCCTCTTGAAAAGCCGGGTATTGATTCCAAAGCAAAGAGATGTACGGCGTGTTATAATTGATATATTGTGATATGTCATCGATATATCCCATGCGATAATAGCTAGACAGTTTATTGTTCGGAAAATAAGATCGATATGCGCTTATACCGGCAACACCGGCATTAAAGCCAATATCAAAGAATCCGTTAATAACATTGATATCCGGTATGTCATGATCCCAAAGCAGCGGTTCATACAAAGGACTGTCCGAATAGGCCAAACGAATCGTTATGCCTAGAGTTGATCGGCTGAGCTCGTTCAACTCTTCAACAATATTGTCTATCATCTCCTGCCTTTTATGATCAGTAATGTTTCTTAATCCGGTGTACATAATCAACTCGATATGATTATACGGCGGAATAAATTCATTCAGTATATTTTCTCGGGATTGCTTTGGATCCTTTCCTCCTGAGTCATTACATCCGGTAATCGATAAGCTGATTAATAAAATAACCATGATACAAACAAATATCTTCTTCATAGCTTCATACTCCTATAAGAATTTTGGATGCTTTCCTGTATATATAATAACTTCAAATTATTGTACCTCGAACAGTTCATATAGTCAAGATTGGATCATTGGGTAGGTAAGCGCTTCCCTGACTTTCCTCGTTTAACCATTTGTGTCCGGTGAGAATTCTTTTGCATTGCTTTCAGATAAACATACGAATTCTCCTTCTAAACATTGATTCGGTTACCGCAAGCAGGCTTTTCATATCGGCAAAATTGAAATAATTTACCCTTCCTGTTATGCTACCCAAACCTCATCACCTGAAGTATAATCTTTGACCCACAAGGCCCTACCTTTGCAACGGAATTAATAATTCTTTTGTCTAAGACCCCTTACATACTTTTGATAAATCTCTATATATACATCCTGATCGATCATTACACATAAATCTCTTTTTATTTCATCCGAAGTGACATAGCTGTCGGGATTACTTATCATTTTACTTAAAGCAGTTTGCATGTATTCTGTTCGTTTTTGTAAATCGTGATTTTGGCTGTTAGACATGGAGAAAAAGTCTGATACGGCTTTATCTTGAAAAGATTTAATGACCTTATACGACGGCGGGCAGGTGGCTTTTTTTACCAAACCTATGTATTGCTTGGTCATATCAACAATACCGATTTATGGGCTTGCAATAGCCTCTATAATACTGACAGTACTCTTAAGAATTCCGTGATCAAACATTTGCATAATCATTCCATCGACAACATTTATTATTTCCTGTGACATAGGCATTTCTTGTTATGATTTAATATATAAATCATAACAAGAAATGCCTATATTTATACCATTATATTACAAGGCAATAGTGCATTTGTTAAATTGTCGGAATAATCAACCGTCAAAAACCGGAATATTCTGATAGGAAATCCTTCGGGTGATATTCCGCCCGGGTGGTTTCATAATCTAAAAGGATTACCGGTGGCCCATCGCATAGTTCGCTGGTCCTGCTCGTTAAGAACACGGACCCTTGTCTCTTCAACCTGAAAGGACTTTTATATGAGTTTAACTCGATGGAAAATGGTTTAGCAGTATTATATATAATATACCAACAAAAGATTAGTGACTTTTATGTTCTAAAAACTATTTACACGTTTAAAAGGTAATCGGAAAGTATTGTGTTCGTTATTGGTACATAATAGAGATTTCAAAAAGGTGGTGATATCGATTTTTCCAAAACAATACCTGACTTCTTGGTAAATCGAACTGGTAAAACAGGTAAAAGGAGAGAACGGCTAAAATCGATTATTTATAAAAGTTTATAGCATTTTCTAAAGTCATTTTGGTAGTTTCGTAATAAACCTAATCTAAAGTTGCAACAACTACTGACCACAAGTAAAAAAATAATGTTGAAGAGGAGTAAACAATGAAGAGAGTAATAATGTATTTTTTATTGATAATGGTTTTTACATCAATGGTTTTTTCATCGCAACCCGTGTCCGCTTTATGCTTATGTGGAGCAGACTATCTACAGGATATTTGCACAGGTATTGTGTATGGAACTTACATTTGCATGACTTGTGAATATAACCAAAAGACTGGCTGGGATTACTTCCAGTATACGGGAAAAGAATGGATGGCCGGTCACATGTATGATTATACAGAGACTTTTCATCTGTGCGAAATGGATCACCTTTACCCTCTATGCCCTAGTTATACAGGAGATAACTATGTAAAAATGTGTCCGCATTAATCAGAGCAGCGGACCAGGGATTAAGATGTTCAATTAAGGTTTATGGAGCACTTTTGCTAATATTAAAAGACCGTAATGAACACGATACTTACATATAAAGAATTTAACTTCTTAGCTAAAGTGGGGAGAATAGAATGAGTAGCCTGTAACTGATGGTAAAAACGCCTCCTTTGTAATTATAATGACTTGCATGTCAATAAACCGTTATTATTACAATTGGAGGCTGTTCAAATAGACAATTCAATTTTATTTTGCTGTCGAAGGAAACCGTAAAATTATATGAGCCAAGCATTATTAGTGAGATTACGAACTAATCGAGTATGGACAATCACTTGAAAGTCCGGCTTTTATCATAGATATACGAATGGATACTAAATACAAAAAGTACAAAAAGTATTGAAAGTGTAATTCACATATGGTAATGTTATGGTAGGAATCATATAATCGATAGCAAAAATGAATATTGAACAATTGGATTTGGTTAAGAAAAGGTTTTAAGGTTATTTATTATTCATAACTTTAAAAAGGAACTTAATTTTTTATTTGGGGTCGAAAAACTATTGGTGTGCGTGTGGTAAGGCGGTTAGGTAACAAATCATGTCACAAGGATGTTAGATTGCTTTTTTGGTTGTCGGTGACACGGATGAAGGCAATCTGAATATAGAAGGCGATAGGGCGGTACCTTTCGCAGGAAGGTGGATTAAAAAACATGAAGCGATACTTGAAAATTCAAGCTTTGATATTGATTTTTTGTTTGCTATGTAGTTGCAGTTCTGTGACTTTGGAGAATGATGCTGATTTATCCGAAACGACAGTAGAATCAAGTGATATAAAAAATGATGATTATATACGTCTGTCTCTTCTTGTAAATTATTTTAAGGACAGAAATCCCGATATGGTTAAAGTTATTGTGGAAGAGCTCAATGTTTTAAGTACAAGTACCATCGGCGTGTACATGGACTATATTTTATTAGATGACAATACTCCATATGAAAAGAAAATCCAGTCCATGATCAATTCAGTTGCAACAGCAAGCGGTCAGGCAATACCGGATCTATTTTTTGCAGACTCTTTATACGGACTCAATTATCCGGAAATGCATGGTCGGGATGATTTGATCTATTACATAACACAAAATGCAGTAACGGATCTGTCGGAATATATTACTGAGAAAACACCAAGTATAAAAGCCATATTCGAAAAATATCCTGAGATGGAGTATATGTCAAGAATAAACGGTAAACTATACGGTGTTCCGTTATATGAAAATTTCATGAAATGTCCTGTGTTGATGATTAAAAAGTCCTTGTCAAAAGAGCATTCCGATTATACTGCTACAGATATATATGAAGCGTTGGATGTGTGTAAAACCATATCAGATGCTACTGAGTCCGCTAATATCTATGTGGACCCTAAAGCTGTTTTGAAGGCAATGATGTATCAACAAGGATATTATAGTGTGTATTTTTCACAAGCTTACTCCTATTTAGCAAAGTATGGAGATGATATATGCCATGTAGAGAGATTTGAGCAAACAGAACTATTTGACCAAATTCATATCATGAAAAATGACTTTATAAAGTATGACATGAAAACATTCTATCGGCTCTCCGAAATCACAGAAGATATGGATATAGCCCTATTGGCTTCAAGTGATCATATTTCGGAATTAGTTTTTGCCTCCATGGATTCTATCATAACGAATTATGACTTTTATTACCTGTATAATGAACCACCTAATATTGTCAACGGTATACAGATGCAATATCCTTATTTTGTCGTCAGTGAATCCTGTGAAAAAAAAGAAAAGGCTGTACAATACATCGACTGGCTACATTCAAATATGCAAGCACGTAAATTGATTGGTTTTGGCATTGAAGATGTCAATTACAAGTTTAACCATATTGACAATTACCTGTATTACGACTATGCATTGACTCTGGTTCAACTTGTGAATATAGGCCCGGGAGGAGCCTTTACCCTTGCTACTGACCGGCTGAGTAAAGATACAAATCATATCAATTACGTCAAGGAAAGATTAGTTGAAAACATGGTGATGCAGGATTTGACAAAGCTACTTGTTTCAAATTCAAATAATTTGGATCGCTTCCATGAGGAAAGCGGAAGAATTCATGAGAAGTTTCGCTCTGTAATAAATGAGGAATCCAAAGGTTTAAGAGAGGTTAAAAGAATGTTTCGGCTAGATCAGATTTTGGAGGATGATGTTACCTTGGAGAATGTTGAATATGTGAGAAAGCTCCTTGAGGAAACCTATAATGAAGAGTATTTGGATGAAATCAATGCCCTCATCTGTTCGCTTCAGCGATAGTAAGAAAAGGTAAAAGGAGGTATATAAAATGAGGCTTTTACGGTTGTCTATGATCATCATTATCGTGTTTTTTAGTGCTTGCAGCGATATGAATCAAGACCCTGATTCTACCACAACAACAGAGCAAAAAGCGGTGGAAACAATGGCTTACACCGGCATAACCCTTTATTTCTACGGAGTTGATGCCGGTTTTAGTCGTTCCATCGATCATACTGCCATGTGTGATGAGATTACTGAGATCACAGAGAATATATTAAAATTACGTGTGAATTTTGAATTTGCCCCTCCTTCCGAATACAAAAACCAATTGGCACAACGAATCAACTCAGGGGATCAAGTGGATGTTTTTGATTACAATACCGTATTGGATGACTTAACCATGGATATTGTGTCGCAATATCAATTGGCTGATCTAACAGATTTGTTACCGGATCATTATCCCATTGGGGCAGAAATGCTTAAAACAGATCCGGAGTTTATAAACCTATATGGCATCGACGGCAGGCTTTATCTTCCACCTTGTTATGGTGGATATCGATTTAGCAATCTGTATACGGTTGTTGCAGATCGAGCTTTACTTCAGGCAACCGACACAGATGAAATCAATAATTTTTCTCAATTTCTGAAGTTTTATAACAAGTGCAAGGAAAAAGAATTATTAAAGAACGATTATGTATTCTATATGGATGTCGATCTGTTCATCAGACTTTATATGGAACACACAGGGTATCATTATTTGGACTTTGGAATTGTTTATGATTCGAATAATAAGGAAATCATCCCCATGGAATATGCACCTGATTTTACTGATGCATATTTGCTGTACCAAAGCATGTTGACTGACGGTTTACTGCGGGAATTGCCGGCCGATATGAATCAACCTGCAGTCAATTCCATGGATGCTGTTTTAAAAAATCGCTATCCTGTGTATGCATGTTTACATAGTGATTTCATTACAAACGGCCTGTTAGGTTATTCTCAATTTAACGATCAATACAAAGTGAACTTATTAAATCTTGATCGTTCATATTATGTTTCCTATAAGGCCAAACCGCAATATTGTATAACGGATCACGGGAAAGCAAAAGAAGCCCTTGAATTTTTGAACCTGCTCCATACCCACAATCAAGTGTATGATTTGCTCCGATACGGTGTAAATAACGTGAATTTTAAACTTGCAGGAGAGAAGGTTGAATTTAAAACAAATATGAAAAATGTGTTTAACTGGCGTTCTTCCTCGATTTTTATACCGGATCTGGAAAGGCAATTTGCCTATGAACATGATGACACCTTTTATTTTCGAACCCATAATATCGTCAAGGTTCCTTATTCTCTTGAAAATTATCTTGAATCCAATCGCTATATCATTGAGAACAAGGAACTTTTGGAGATTAGTAAATTCAGGGGAATAAGGTCTATCAATCCGTTCTGGATGGATATGGAAAATTGGGAGTTGTATTCTAAAATAAAAGCCGGCTTATCGGTGGAGGATTTCGTTGAATTGATTCATCATGAGGATCTGGATCAGTATATTGAGGTTTACAAAAATCATCTTCTTCCTGCAAAATAAATTTAAAGGATGGTGTGAGGAATGTATTGATATACCATTTTCTAAGACAAACAAAATAAAACCCTCTCGTGATCAGGCATTTATCAAGATATACAGGGTATGCGGTAAAATAGCCGGATAATGCAAAAATGAATTGTCAATATGATTAATGTATGTTATTGTTAATTTAGGAATCGTTAGCTGAAACGACCAATCAAATCGTCAAAGAACTAAATGCAATGAGCCAATCAAAAAAGGACGAAAAGTTGTGAGAATGCCTCATAACCTCCATGAATGCCCCTCGCAGAAAGGAGGAATTGCAAACATGAAGATATATTCGAAAATACTAGTTTTAATAATAATTTGTTGCTTTCTATGCAGCTGTAATTCAATGATTCCGGAAAATGAAAATGATTTATCCCTGAGTACACCAGTAAAATCAGGAGCATTGAAAAGTGATGATGACTATATCCGCCTGTCTTTCTTTATAACTTATTTAAAGGACAAAAATCCGGACATGGTGAAAGACATTGTGGAAGAGCTCAATGTTTTAAGTACAAGTACCATCGGTGTGTATATGGACTATATTTTGGAGGATGATGTTTATGCCCCTTATGAAAAGAAAATACAGTCCATGTTAAACTCAATCACAACAGCAAGTGGTCAGGCAATGCCGGATGTATTTTTTGCAGACTCCTTATATGGGTATAACTACCCGGACATAGTCGGTCGGGATGATCTGATCTATTACATTACACAAAATGCAGTAACGGATTTGTCGGACTATATAACAGAAAAAACACCAAGTATAAAATCCTTGTTTGAGAAATATCCTGAAATAGAACATATGTCAAGGATAAATGGAAAATTATACGGTATACCGCTATATGAAAGTTGGGCCGGATGTCCGGTTTTGATGATTAAAAAGTCCTTGTCGAAAGAGCATCCGATGATTCCTGCTACGGATATTTATGAAGCGTTGGAAGTATGTAAAACCATATCAGATGCTACAGAGTCTGCAAATATCTATGTATATCCCTTATCTGTTTTTAATGCAATGGTGTATCAACAAGGATATTACAGTGTATATTTTTCTCAACCTTATTCCTACTTAGCAAAGTATGGAGATGAAACATGCCGTGTGAAGAGATTTGAACAAACGGAACTATTCGACCAAATTCACATCATAAAAAATGATTTTATTGGGTATAATATAAAGACATACAGTCGACCTTCTGAGATTACCGAAAATACGGATGTAGCCATATTAGGTTCAAGTGATGTTTCGGAATTGGGTTTTGATTCGATGGATTCTATCATATCAAATTATGATTTTTATTACCTATATAACCAACCGTCTAATATTGTCAACGGTACACAGGTACAATATCCCTATTTTGTGGTCAGTGAATCCTGTGAAGAGAAAGAAAAAGCTGTACAATACATCGACTGGTTGCATTCAAACACTCAAGCGCGGAAATTGATCGGTTACGGAATTGAAGATGTCAATTACAAGTTCGACCATACCGATAACTTCTTGTTTTACGACGATGCATTGACTCGTGTTCACCTCGTGAATATAGGATCGGGAGGAGCCTTTACTCTTATTAAAGATCGATTGAGTGAAGATGGTAATCATATTAATTACATCAAAGAAAGATTATATGAAAACATGGTCATGCAGGATTTGACAAAGCTGCTTGTTTCAAATTCAAATAATCCGGATCGCTTCCATGTGGAAAGTGGAAAAATCCATGAGAAATATCGAGATGTACGATCTGAGGAATCAAAAGGATTAGAAGAGATTAAAAGAAGGTTTCGACTATATCAAATATTGGAGATCGATGTAACAATAGAAAATGTTGAACAAATAAGAAAGCTTCTTGAGGAAACCTATAATGAAGAGTATTAAAGAAGGTTAGGAGATTATGTGATGAAGAAAAGATTAATTATCATATTAATAGCATCGTTATTTATTATGTTCTTAAGTGGTTGTCAACCGGATGGTAATGAAAAGGATGTTACAGGGGAGTATACATTGCCTGTCAACCAACCGGGGAAGGGGTTAGGTGATATACAAAACACTGAAATTACATATATCTACACACCCAATCCTTCCATTGACTTAAAGTATGATCCGAATTTCCAAGAGGTCATTTCTAAAGTGCAAGAACGAATGCTTGAAAAGCACATGATCAAAGTCAATATGGAATTTATACCGTATCATAACTATTACGAAACCATCAGTAAAAGACTCCAATCAAATGACCGTATCGATGTGTTTTCTCCTCATCAAAGCAAGTATCCTAATATGAACCCGACGAGGTTTGACCGACAGTATTATTTACAACAATGGATCAACACATTTGAAATTGCGGATTTGACCGATTATATAAATCTTTATTATCCTCAGGTGAATGAATATATCCTTGACTCCGATATAAGGGAAGCGGTTGTATACAATGATCGGATTTATGGAGTACCCGGCATATCGGCCTATATGCAAGGGAATTTGCAAGTTCTGGCGATCTACAAGGAATATTATGAATCTATCGACAAACCGCAAATAGAAATAATTGATGACCTCTACCGATTGATTCGGTCCGTAGAAGATTCAAAATATTTGAACAAGGGCAGAATCATTTGCTCCTTTGAAGATTTTTTGTCATGGCATTGCGGTAACAACGGATATGTTTACCTCCGTCATCTTCTAGCATATCAAGGGAAAACTATCCTTGCTCTGGAGAACGAACCTGTGTTACTAGAAGCGTTCAATCTGTATCAAGATCTGTCTGATCTTGTTTTGGAGCAAGACATCCCCTTCTATTGGACAGGAAATTGGGATGTACCGGGTACGAAAGATATTGATCCAAATGATCCGATGTCTTTTCCTCCTGTTTTGATACAACTATCTACATATGATGAATTTTATTTAAAGAGTATTAGTAACACGGACCGGTTCAATGAAGAGTATGAAATTCTGTTTTTGAATAATCCTTGTACGGTGACATATGACCACTACAGTCTTAATTACTTGATCAACGGTGCTTCACCTTTTGTTGAATCGGCATTATTCTTTTTGAACTGTTTGGATACCGATGAAGAAATCTATGACTTATTAAGATACGGCATCAAAGATAAACATTACAAACTGAACGATCAAAGTGCCGTATCCTTAGGAGACAATTTGTTCATCGGTTGGGATTATACCGATCGATTGATATCAAGGAATTTGGAAAGGCCCATGGTTTTTGAACTGAATGCTTCAAAAACTGTATGGGAGGACTATGTAAAGAAATCCAACTATATAATTGACGGGATTCATTACAAAAAGCTCTTAAGAATTGATTTTGATCAAAATGAAGTTGATTCGGATCTTTCAAGATTGATCAGTAACAGGTCTGCTTTTTACTTGTTCAAGGACTTCGAAGATCCGAATACCAATAGAAACACATTAACAAGTGTCATAAAAACCGGGATCGAATTTGGAGATTTCATTGGATATTACAACGATAACGAAGCAAGAACCATTATAAAGGCTCTTCAGGAAATCATCGATCAGTTAGTGGTGAAGTAATAAAGACACCATGTGATTTTTAAAAAGGAGAAGTATATGTCTAAAAGACGAAAAGTCTTAGTTCTCACATTGATTTATTGTCTCGTACTTTTGTTGACTAGTTGCCAAACAGGTACTAAGGATCCAAAGCAGGAGGTTGATGTAATTCCCGGAGTATAGTTTGATATTGAAAACCCACTTGAATTTAAAAAAATATATATTAAAATACCGGCGACCCAATTAGGCCTCACCACTGAAAATGTACCCAATGGATACAACTTGCGGATGGAGGTTGTTGAAGAAGCCAACAAAATTCTTGAAGAAAAAATCAATACCGTGATTGATATTGAGTATATCCCCTATGTAAATAAGCAGGAAGAAATATTAAAGAAGCTTTATGCTAATGATCAAGTAGATGTGATCGATTACCGGTTACAAGATCTGAAAGAGTATATAAAGGACTTGAATATTGCCGACTTGACGGATCTTTTGCCGGTCTATTATCCGGAAATTATGGGACCCAGTATTGACTTAGACAGTATGTATACCAATGGTAGAATCTATCAGCTTCCGAGAGTCTCGACTTCCGCTTTTCAGCAACGCACTTGCCTTGTCATCGACCGGGAATTTTACAAAGCTGCAAAGGAGCCTTCCGTTGAAACCATGAAGGATGTCATGGCACTATATAAATTTGGAATAGAACACGAAAATGAGCAAGGTGACAAATTTTTAGATGGGGATATCAATCGACATTTTATATGTCCTATTTTCGATGTTTTAAGGCTCTGTATTCAGGAGAATGGATATACCCCTTTGGCAATAAACACCTTTTTTGCTGTAAAAGACGGTGAAATCATTGATTTATTTGAAACGGATATTATAGAGAATTGCTATCATTATTTAGCAGATATGTATAGTCAAAATGCCCTTTCTCAGACTTTTTTAAATTGGATCAATTGGGCACCAAGACCTAACAGTAAATTACCCGGATTGAGTATGGCTCTTACATCATTTGGAATGAATTCATACTACGCCATAAAGGATCCGGATGAGTTCAACCGAAGATATGTGACCATGTTTATAGGAGAACACGATCCTTATTCTTACAAAACACTGCATCCGATATTCACTATTTGTGACAACGGTAGTGCCGATCGATCGGTTATTGCATGTCGATATATGTATGGAAACAAGGAATTAAATCAAATGCTGACTTATGGGGTTGAAGGAAAACACTACAAGTTTGTTGAGAACCAAATTGAAAACATATGGCATGATTCAAGAAGTGTTTTTAATTGGTGGCCTTCCATTGTCAATGATAAGTTTTATTTAGCGATGGACTATGCACCGGAGGGAGCGGAACAGTATGTTAAGGATTTTTATGACCATCCAAAGCAAGTGATTTCCGGGGTGAACAATGGAAAGTTGAATTCGTATGTAAACTTGGCAAAAGCCGACCAAGAATTAAATGATGCCATGGAACGAAGGCAAGAGGTATATGAAACATTATATTTTTATGAGAAATCCCTATCAAAAGGAATACCGTATGAAGAAATTGTAAGCGACTTAGGTAAAAGTAGGCAGCGTGTTTTACTTGAATTTATCAAGGAGCATATTAACAACTTGAAAGGATAAAAAACTGTTAACTATGTAGTCATTTTAAGGAGGAAAATATGTTTAAAAGAAAAGGTTTCTATATCACCGCATGACGGTTCGTTTGGCTTATTCGGACAGTCCGATATTTGAGCTGCGTTGGGAAGGTGATGTACTGTTCATGCCCAATATGGGGAGTATGAACTGTCGATTTCATTCAATGGCAATATTATTGCAGGCAGCTTGCCTGTAAAACAACGAAAATTAGTTGAAGCTTGAGTAGCTTTGCATGAAGATGAATTAAGAGCAGCATGGAAAGTATATAATGAAAGTGGAGAGATTATTAAGATCAAGGAATTGGAGTTATTTTTATGCGACCTCGTGCAGTGGATGTAAAGCCTTTGGAAGATTATAAGCTGCTTGTAACTTTTAACAACAATGAGACAAGAGTATTTGATGTAAAACCTTATTTGGATTTTAAACCATTTGAACAACTAAGAAACAAAGAAATCTTTAAAACCGTTCGAGTGGGAGGATTATCAGTTGAATGGGTAACAGGTCAAGATGTATGCCCGGATGAATTGTACTATAACAGCAATGTTGAAAATTAGCATAGCTCATAAAACGATTATATGGCGGCCCTTAAGGCCGCCATACTGCTTAGATATATATTTATATTTCTTTTTTCAATCGGTCTATTTATACCTTGTATCCGCCTAAATCCGAATCGGCGGCTTCTTGTGCTTTTAATGACGCCCAAGTGGATTTGAACACATCATCTGTGGATATGACCATCTTATGGCTCGGATCCTTGATATTTGCATAAATATCTTCTGTTAATGTAAAGGGCCTGCTTTCTGTGGGGACTTCCATCGGGGGTGTGTCGTTGTTGAAAAACAACAGTTTATTGTCATAGGTGAATACTTCAAGTTGTCCTTCGGTACCGATGATGATGAATCTGCAATCACCGTGGGTGGGCCAAGCTTTGGGAGTCAGCCAGTCTAAGCGTACATAAGCGGTGCTGCCGTTTGCCATGAGAACCGAAGCTTCGGAATGATCACAAAAATCAGTGAATTGGGGATAGCCGAGGTTGCCTTGGGAGCAAAATTGAACTCTATCGATTTCACAATCTGCAAGCCATCTGAATACGTCCATGTCATGAACCCCTAAATCATTCATCAATCCGCCGTAAAGATCTTTTTTGAAGAACCAGAAAGGACGAGTTTCTAAGTTTAGTTTATGAGGGCGAATGGATATCATATTGACAACTTTTCCGATTTTACCTTGCTCAATGTATTTTTTTGCAGTATACACCGGAGGATTGAAACGCTCTGTCAACATCATATATAGTTTTGCATTCTTCGTGTTTTCATAAACATATTTGACTTTGAAAAATTCCTCCGTGGTTGTGACCAAAGGCTTGTCCGCAATAACCGGTAAACCTTTTTCCAACGATTTAATAATGATATCCGCTTTTTCATTGTTGATGGCAGCGGTAACGATGACATCCGCACCTGAATTGTTCAGCATATCATCAAAATTGTCATACCCTTTAACCTTATACTTTTCAACGTTTTGCTTTAGCACTTCAGGTACACTGTCATACAATCCTACTAATTGTGTTTCTTTAACGGCCATGGCTTCTTTTAAAAAGCCGTGAATATGGAAATGATCCAATCCTGCTATCGCCAGTTTCATATATTCTTAACCTCCGTTTTGTAAGTATTCTTTCTTATTATATCATGGTTTTACCAAGATATAATCTAATATGTACCAAGTTCTAGTCCCTTTTGTATAAAATACTGATAAGTATCGAGATTTACCGTACCCGGAATGGAGTGGTCAGAGTGCAGCATGTATCCGAAGCCTTCTTTTACGATGGGAATCTTGCTTTCGAGTTCCTGATCAATTTGCTTGTAATCGTTCGAATACAATTTTCTAACGTCAATCCCGCCCATCAGTGATATTCGATCTCCATAATTTTTATGAATCCTTAACAAGTCCATACCGGCTTTGACTTCGATGACCTGCAAGCAATTAATTCCTGCATCAATCATACCGGGGAGTAATGGTTCTACGAAACCACAGGAGTGCATGATCACAGGCAAGTTCTTGGATTTGGCAAAGTCAATGGTTTTTTTGTGTCCCGGTTTTATGATTTCATCATACATGGCAGGGGACATGAAAGGTCTTTCTTTAAAACCCATATCCTCATAATACCAAATGCCATCCGGCAAGCCTTCTTTCTCAAATAATATTTCTTGTAAGCTGACTGTCAGGGAACTATACGTATCCACCATGTCTTTTACCCAATCCGGATCCCATGCCATACCGATGAGCATATGCTCATGGCCACAAACCGGATGCATGGCTTCAAATACATTGATACCGGACCAAACGAAAAATTTGTTTTGTTCATGAGCTTTCCGTTTTGCGTCGCGATAGGCTTTAAAATTGATTCTTCTTTCATCCGGAGTGAGGAAGGGTTTGATCAGTTCTTCCCATGCTTTACGATCCTTGACGGTAAAATCCACGTGCTCCGGTGTGGTATCGTGATGCTTGTGTCTTCTTAACAAAGCGCCGTTACCGTCTTTCTTTAAAATGGTATCTTCCGTTTCATCGATGACTACATCGACAAAGTCCAAGTCGGCGGTAAGTTTAAATGCCCAACTTTCGGACATGTCATAGTCAAAGAGTTCATATAAGTCATCCTGAGGTTTGACTTTTCCGGCTGCAACCCACATTTTTTTGGTGTCATTCCAAAAGTGTTCATAAAGACCGATACGATCCACCGGTTTTCTGTTCAGGATATTCTTCATCCGTTCATAACCCGTCATTGTAGACATAATTTTTTGCCTCCTTGAACATAAAAGCTTAAAAAAGATTATATCATAACCAAAGAGATATGGTATTGTCGTACCACGTTAATTATTGGACATTTTTACACCTTGCAAAAAACCTCATTGTTCAAGGGGGATGGGCTTTTGACTTTGCTATCTGAAGTTTTGGTTGCAACAATGTGTGAAAATGATATAATACATGTATTATGACAGCGGAAAACTTCGAGGTTTTTAGATAATGAGAAAGTTCATTTTGGTGATAAGTACAATTTGTATATTCGCTTTGCTCGTTGCACTTAACTATCTGCTATGGGATAGCACGAATATGGAAAACGAGATTAATGCGCTGCTGACATATAAGGAAAGCAGTAATCTGAATGTCGAGTTACTGCAAAGTGAAAATCTTGAGATCAAGAATGAAAATGCCCGATTTCAAAGTACCATTACCAATTATACAGTTAGATTACAGAACTATGAAAACACCATAGAAAAAATGGAAGAGGAATTGGAGCTTGCCAATGCAAGGATCGGCGAGCGTGATATCATGGTGGACTTTTTAAAAAAGATCATGAACACCAAAATTTATACAGACGTTATCGATGAGTGGGTCACCAGTATTAATGAAAAAGAATATAACAAAGCATATCAGCATCAAAAGTTACGGGATGCATTTGATACAAAAGAAATTATCGGGTTGGAAAAATTCAAATCTTTCTTTTCCAATATAGAGAGGTTGGATTTAAAATCCACTGAAATTAATTTGAGCGACATGAAAAGAATTTCCAATCAGGAAATCGCCTACACTGCTATTATCCATGTCACGAAAAAAACACAAGAGGAGTCAAATACGAGTAACACCATTATGTATGAAGGCCCTAACCGTGTTGTCATTGTATTTAAATACAATGAACAGAATGATGATTGGTATATCTATCAGATGACATTTTACAAATACAATATCACAGATTCATAGAGAAACGGTTACAAAATATTAACAGGATGATTAATTCGCAAAATTTATTGGAAATAGTTGTGCTATTTGATTGACAAACCGTATAATATAAATTACAATCGCTTAAGTCCAAAAAAATAAAGGAGGCAGTTAAATGCTCTTGAAGAATGAAGGACGAAAGATAAAAAGTATTATACACATAGCAGTATTATTTGTGACAATCAGCTTCTTCGGCCTACACGGCCTGGCCTTTAATGATGAAAAGACAGTATCGGTTACTGTAGAGAATGAGACAAAAACAGTAATAACAACAGCCGATACGGTGGGAGAGTTTTTGGAGGCACAGAAGATCGTAGTGGGACCGGAAGACTTGATACAACCGAGCTTTAATTATAGGCTCGTGGACTTCGAAACAAACGAAGTGCTTGTAAAGAAAGCCGTACAGGTCAAAGTGGAATGCGATGGCGAGACAATTCCCGTTTTAACCTATAAAGATACAGTGCAAGAAGTTTTGGACCAACTGAATATCGTGCTAGGTGAAAATGACAGGATTGACGGGATGCGAGGAGACACTCGCATAGTGGACGGATTAGTTATCAAAGTTGTACGCGTCACTGAGATGCAATCCGTAGAAATTGCTTATGTGCCTTATGAAACTAAGCTTGTAGAGAATAAAAAGATGCTTTCTACAAGTAAGAAAATCATTCAAGAAGGACAACCGGGTATCCTTTCCAACACTTTTCAAATAGTGATGGAAAACGGTAAAATCATTTCAAAAGACCTCTCTTCTCAAAAAGAAATACAAACAGCCATCCCGAAAATTGAAGAATACGGAACGTTGTTGCAATATAAAGCGTCTACAGGGGAAACTTTTACGTATAGCAAAGTTTATAACATGAAGGCTACTGCGTACACTACATCCTTTGAAGAATGTAACAAAAACAGTGATCACCCTGCCTTTGGCATTACTTATTCCGGTGTACGGGTTAAAAAGGGGATCATTGCCGTTGATCCTAAAGTCATACCTTTAGGTACCAGGGTGTACATTGAAACGGTGGGAAGAGGCGCCAACTACGGATTTTCATTAGCAGCCGACACCGGTACCGGTGTGAACGGGTACAGGGTGGACTTGTATATGGAAGAGAGAAGCGCTGCTTTGCAATGGGGTATTCGAGACGTTAGGGTCTATATTTTACAAGATGCAGAAGAATAGAGAGGATTCATAATGAACCGAATCATCGGTTTAATGAAACAGTATAATATTTCGCCGGTAAAACGTTTAGGACAAAACTTTTTAACCGATGAAAACATGATCAATAAATTGAAAGAGGCTATAAACCCAATGCCCGGCGACTATATCATAGAAATTGGTCCCGGGTTGGGGAGCCTGACTCAGGTTTTGGCGGGAAATAGCTCAGTTTTGTATTGTATCGAAATTGATACAAAATTGTATCATGTCATCAATGAACGCTTCGGTCATATCCCCGGGTTCATATCGGGGAATTTCGACGTTTTAAAGCTCAATTCCAAAGAACCATTGCCCGGGTATCAAGAGGAGTACAAGGTAAAAATCACAGGAAATTTACCCTACTATATCACCACACCCATCATCATGAAGTTTTTAGAAGAGGATTTCAAATTTGATTCCATGTACTTTATGATGCAAAAGGAAGTGGCGGATCGTATTACAGGCAAACCGGGAACCAAAGAATACGGTTCTTTGACTGTAGCGGTGAATTATTACTGTGAAGCCAGGAATGTATTAAATGTTCCGCCTCACAGCTTTTGCCCCCAACCCAATGTTCATTCCGTCTTTTTGGAATTAAAGAAAAGACCGGTTCCGGCTGTGGATGTAAAAGACAAGGATTTCTTTTTTCAAGTTGTTCGAGGCGCTTTCAATCAAAGACGAAAGACCCTGGTAAACGCATTGAGCAACTATCCAAGCTTGAACATTAATAAAGAAGAGCTCCAATCCGTTCTAGAGTCCATGGGGCTTGATGTCAACATTCGAGGAGAGCGTTTGGATGTAGATCAGTTCGCCGACCTTTCCAACAGACTGTTTAAGGAATAACACCTCCTTCTCGGACATATATTTAAACCGTATATCATAATATTGGGGTTTAATATGGAGAAGTTATTCGATTTGTTATTGGAAAAAGTCAATGATAAAACCAAACAAGCCGCCGGATTGGTTTCGGTTATGAGTCGAGATGATACCCGGTGTTACATAAAAGTTAGGATATGGGATCTGTCCGAAGGAAATTACGGATTTCATATGGGGAACCCTTCCCAAGAATACAAAACCGTTACACAATTTCATTATGTCAAGCCCTATGTAAATTTTGAGTTTCCCTGCGAGGCGGAAAAGGTTGATCGCATTTTTGTAACAAATGATAAAAATGAAGTGGTTTTGGTCAGTGATTCTGTAAAGACCGATGATCTTAAAGCAACATTAAAAGCAAGAACAGCAAAAGAGAAAACACAGGATGAAAAGATACAGAATTTAATGGAGGAAGTTCCTTTGTCAGACGGGATTCCCAAACCACCTGAATTCAGCGATCATTGGGATTTATCCGAATCAAAAACACAAGAAACCATACCG
>CALCRE010000239.1 GCA_937894465.1 uncultured Clostridia bacterium | reverse complement strand
CATCATGAAGGAAACAAAGTCGAAAAGCACTTCAGCCATCGGTGAGTATTTGAAAGTATATAACAACACATTCTTTGCTTCGCAAGTGCCGTTTTATATCAGCAAGCTGCCTGCCGGGCAATTTGAGGCCCAATACAACTATTTTGCACAAACCAAAGAAGATTTACCGGTCACTGCAGTGTTTGCGGATGAAACCTTTGTAAAACAGGATCAAGTGATTTTAGATAACAATGAATACGGACTTTTGAAGGAAGTTTCTTCTGCAGAACAACCATTTTCTATTGTAGGGTATTCAAAAAAGCATACCCCGGACATGAGGCTCTCAAACATCACAAGCCGAATTTATTACTGTGACTTGAATGATGTTTTGGTTTTACTCGAGGAACTCCTTGAAAGGATGAATGCTGAAGAGCCGGATGAAAAGGCTGTGGAGGAATGCATCACACTGGCCGTTAGGACCATCGAGGATTATGGTCGTGCTTATGAGTTTTTAGATCAACCCTTTGTGACTGTGGACGGAAAAGATTACGGTGCTATTCCGGATGACCAACCTCTAGGGGGAGGCCACGGATACAAGGATATTTACACCACCGGAGATTATGTTGTGGAAACGGCTCAGGAGCTGTTAAAAGCACTTGTAGGGGCTAAAGAAGGGGAAGTTGTATTTATTAAGGGGGATGCGGTTATTGATATGACCACCATCCAGGCTTCATTGACTGTTCGAAAAGGTGTGACATTAGCAAGTGACCGTGGATACCAAGGTTCTCCGGGAGCGTTAATCTTTAGCGATTCATTTTACAGCCCCATGTTTATAACCCAGGATAATGCACGAATTACCGGATTGAACATTCGTGGTGCGGACCCTGAAAAAAGGATGGAGCTCCATAGAAGGGCCTATTCCGGAAATGATGCAAAAGGAAGCAACTATTATTATCAATTTTTAACCATCAATGGCATCGATACTGTAAGACCGAATTTGACCGTGGACAATTGTGAAATCGCAGGATTTTCTCATGCAGCCATTAATCTATCCGGCACCGGCCACCACATTCATCATAACTACATCCATCATAACCAAAGGCATGGGTTAGGTTATGGTGTGTGTCATGCAAAAGCTTATTCATTGATCGAATATAACTTGATGAACTATATGCGACACGACATCGCCGGAACAGGCGCACCGGGATCCGGATACGAAGCTCGAAACAATCTGCAAATGGGAGAATCGTTAGGTCATTGTTTTGATATGCACGGTGGCAGTGACCGGGGAGACGGAACTGATATCGCAGGGGAAACCATTTTAATGCATCACAATACATTCCTGTCCGACAAATATCCATACTGGATTCGCGGTATTCCTCAAAATATTCAGGATTTTTACAACAATGCCGTGTATCCGCCTTTGGATTCTTATGACAAAATCAGGTTGTACGGGTCGAATGATGTTCAGAAAGCAAAGTTTATTGTGAGGGACAATGTATTTAATTTGAAAGAAAACCCCAAGGTAGTTCCATAAAGGAGAGGTATCCATGACACGAAAAAAAACAAGTTTTTTAATCATAACGGCCATCCTTTTGGTATTGGTAGTTGGTTTGGTATGGTATTTTGTCAAACCGTCTGAATCCGAAATACGAATTCAACAAGACGGTATCGCAACAAGAAGCTGTTACCAAGACCCGTATGAATATCACAAAGCTCTTGAAGCACTCTTGTACGAAGTGGATCAAGGAGCCATGAGCAATGAAGACATCGCCGGAAGTATTGAATGGATCTCTAGAAATCTTGAGGACATCGGCGCCTATTACGAAACGCTTTCTTTTTTGAATGAGCAAAAGGGAGAAGAAACCATCGGTGCCGTGGAAGGTGAAAATCCCATCGGCGGAGGAAGGGGTTACAAAGACATCAAGCGAACCGGTAAATATTCGGTAAAATCTGCAGCTCAATTTGTGAAAGCCGTTGCCAACGCGAAGGAAGGAGACGTCATCTTTGTTCAAGAAAATGCGAAGATTGATTTAACCGACTATATGATCGCTCAAAACTACACCATCCGTCTAAAAGACGGAGTGACGTTGGCTTCGGATCGGGGAAGAGACGGTTCGGAGGGTGGAATCATCTTTACGACGGCAATTGTGGATCAACCCATGATTGACGCAGGCAACAATGTACGCATCACCGGATTGGTCATTCAAGGCCCGGATGCCAAAAGAAGAGACATGAGTGATATGAAAACCGGAGCAGGTATTTTCAGTGACGGCTCCGGCGTAACAATCGATAATTGTGAGATATCCGGTTTCGGATATGCAGCCATCGAATTAAAAAACGGGAAAGACAATCTGATTACAAACAACTATATTCATCATAACCGAAACATCAACACCGGATACGGCATTCGTGCTATGAACGCTACAGTGGGAATTGAATCCAATTTATTCAATCATAACAATGTTTCGATTTTTGGAGAAGGCGGCGCAAACTGTTCTTTGGAAATTGTTAATAATGTGGAGATGGGTGAAAACTACAGTGCATTTATTCAAATGGGTTCCCTCTCACAAAACGAAGAAGTCGTCTCCGGTGGGTCCATCAGCATTCGTAACAATACCTATATGTCACGACAGAATCCTTTTGCATTCCTAGATATCCCCCAAGGTGGTTTACAAATTAAAAACAACTACTTTGGTGGTAACGAAGGCAGCTATGACAAGGAAAAGCTATACGGCAAGAACAATAAATACAAGGAATATTACGACAACAACCGATTCGGGTTGCTGAAAAATGTGAACGTTTCAACTCCTTCATTGTCCTTTACCTATACAGCTGATATGAACCGTACCGGAATCACCAACAGAGTCTTTTACGGGGATGTGGAAGTCTCCCAAGCCTATTTGCGGGAATTACAGGTTCAGTTGTTGGAAGAAGCTGATGTCCAAGTAATAAAGGAGACCATTGAAAAGGCCCTTGTGGAAATTGAAAAGTATGACCGATATTATCAGTTCATCGGCCAAACCTGGTTTGAAAGAAATGGTGATCGATATGGAGCAATTCCGGATGATAGCCCGTTAGGAGGCGGATATGGATATCAAGATATTATAACTGATGGAGATTATATCGTTGAAACCAAGGAAGAGCTGTTGGATGCATTGTCCAAAGCCAAAAGCGGAGAAGTTGTGTTTATAAAAGGGGATGCCGTCATTGATCTTACGACGGTAAAAGATCCTATTGCCATCAATGACGGAGTCACGTTAGCCAGCGACAGAGGAAAGAAAGCTTCCACAGGGGCATTTGTGTTCAGTGATTCGTATGTAAACCCCATGTTCAACGCAGGAGCGGATGTACGGATCACCGGAATCACGTTTAAAGGTGCCGATTCGGAGAGAAGAATTGAATTTCATGCAAGGACATTGCTAGGACCGGATGCATTAGGAAGGGATGTTTACTACAAGTTGGTGGCATTAGACTGTATAAAGACAGTGAAGGACAATTTAGAAGTAGATAACTGTGAATTTTCAGGGTTTAGTCATTCTCCCGTGTTTATCAGCGGAGGAAAAGATCATCACATACATCACAATTTTCTACACCACAATCAGCGACAAGGATTGGGCTATGGTGTGTGTTTAGATAAGAGCACCGCTTTGATTGAATACAATCTAATGAATGCAAATCGTCATGATATTGCAGGAACCGGTGCACCGGGATCGGGATATCAGGCAAGCAACAATGTGCAAATGGGGATATCTTTGAGCCATTGCTTTGATATGCACGGAGGAAGGGATCGCGGTGACGGAACCGACATTGCAGGCAAATATGTTTTGATGTTCAACAATTTGTTTTTGTCCGATGAGTATCCCTATTACTTGAGGGGAACCCCCACGGACATGCAAGAGTTTTATAACAATGCTATTTACAACCAACTAGGTGTATGGCAAACCGGACCTTTATACGGCACGGGAGCACAACGGAACAAAATCGTTGTTAAGAACAACCTGTTTAATGTGAAAGCAGAAGGAGTATTGGTGAAATAACCACAAACCACCATAAGATGACCGTAATAAAACAACAAAAGGTGATAAGGGCATTCTTCTTATCACCTTTTTGTATTTGTA
>CALCRE010000238.1 GCA_937894465.1 uncultured Clostridia bacterium | reverse complement strand
AAATCGGGAATTATATAAAAAGGGTGTAACTCCTCCCATCGATATATTGCCCTCCTTGTCCCGCTTGAAGAACAAGGGAATTGGAGAGGGCAAGACCAGGGAAGATCATTCAAACACCATGAACCAATTGTTTGCGGCTTATGCCCGGGGTAAGGAAGCTAAGGAATTAGCGGTGATTCTCGGAGATGCCGCATTAACCGATACGGATAAGCTGTATGCAAATTTTTCTGAAGAATTTGAAAAACGATATATCTCTCAAGGTTACGAAGAAGACAGAAGTATTGAACAAACTTTGGACTTAGGATGGGAGCTTTTAAGGATATTACCCAAATCCGAATTGAAGCGAATCAGAGATGAATATATTGAGAAGTATTATTAATACAAAAGGAAGATCATTATGGCTATAGCAAATGTAAATCCCACCAGGATGGAGCTGACAAAATTGAAAAAACGGTTGAACACCGCTCGCAGAGGCCATCGCCTGTTAAAAGATAAGCGAGACGAGCTGATGAAACGCTTTCTGATCTTGGTTCGTGAAAACAAGGAGCTTCGTGAGAAAACCGAAGAGGGGATCAAACTTGCTAATAAAAGTTTTGTTGCTGCCAAATCGGTTATGCGACCGGATATACTGGATGAGTCTTTGATGCTGCCACCTAAAAAGGTTGAAGTCACTTTACAGATCGAGAACATGATGAGTGTCAATGTGCCGGTATTTAAAAAATCCGACGAAACAATGGAAACAGGGGACCTGCCCTATGGATTCGGGTTTACTTCTTCTGAATTGGACCAAGCGGTTTCCGGGTACAGACAATTGCTCGATACCATGCTGGGATTGGCCCAAAGAGAAAAATCCGCTCAATTGTTGGCCGATGAAATAGAAAAGACCAGAAGGAGAGTCAATGCATTGGAGTATGTCATGATTCCTCAATTAACCGATAAAATACGTGAGATTACCATGAAGCTTGAAGAGAATGAGCGGGGAAACATTGTCCGGTTGATGAAGGTCAAGGATATGATCCTAGAGCAGAAGCTTTATGTGGATAAATAATATTTGTTAGCTCTAATAAAAAAAAGCTGTGCTTGGACGCACAGCAAAAGGGAATGGAAACCGGCTTGAAAGGTTGATAGTAAACAAACCGGTTCCGGGTGGGGCGTTTTAATACTCGCCAGAGGCGGATATAAATCCGACTTTACTGTCGAGGGTGACGGATGTTGCTCCGGCTTGATAGCCCGGAAAGTCGTTCAAACGGGTGTAACCGATGGCGGATAGGTTGACTCCTTTGGTGTTGCTCCTAAAATCGATGTTTCCATACTCTGTGGAAAACAGATACTCTCCGTCTTCGAGATCTGCGCACACGTTGATATTACCGACTTCTACTGTTATGTTACTTCCCTGGGGCAATATTCCTTTCATAATCGAAACATTGCCCTCAGAAACGTTGATATTTAACAGGGATTGGATATAGTTGACCTTAATATCGCTTTTGTTGCCCTTCACCGTTAATTGTGCGGTTATGTCATCATTAAAAAGGAGGGTTCCTTTTTCATGAAGGATCGTTATTTGCTCAACAGTTGGTGGAATATAGATATTGATATGAGGGTGATGATCCGGTGATTGCATTGAAATATGTAATTCCTTTTTTACTGTTTTAACATCAGGCGCTAAGGAGCTGTAATCCGGAACCGTTTCAAAAGCTTTGGGTTCATAGGTAATCTGAATGTTTTTTTCTTTACCGGTGTAAAAGGTAACATCGGCTTGGTCCAGGTCAAAGGTAATGCGGGTTGAATTGTTCAACCTGATTTCTATTGGTTTGTTCAAAGGGGTGTTGCGCCAGGCACTCTCTTGAGATACGCTTTTGCTACAAGAGAACATCAATAGCATCACGACGATCATCCCTACCACCAATAAAATTTTTACCATTCCCTCTGTCTTTATCATATCAGTTCCCTCATAGATTGATTTCTTTAAGCAACATGATACAATCAAATACCAGAAATGTCAACAAATTACTTAAAGTTTTCCCAAATAATTGTGTTTTATTTTATACTCTATATCCATCATATGCAGCGAATCAGAAAAAATGACTTGGAATAATAAATTCTTTTTGAACTTGGACAAAAAGCAAAGGAATGATCAGATACCATTATTCATAAAAATGTTATAATAAAGAAATGATTATAATAGAAGAAAAGGGGTTTGTATATGAGTTTTTTTGAAAGATTTAAAGTTAGATTACAGAAGTTTTTTTACGGTAGATACGGAGGCGATGCACTTAATATCTTTCTACTTGCGATCTCGTTGATTTTTATGTATATTCCCTACGTAAGGCTATTGAGTTATCCGATCTTGATTTATGTCATATTCCGCACCTTATCAAAGAACCTGGACAAAAGAAGGGTAGAATTGAATTGGTACAACAAAAATATCGGGAATGCTCTTGTGAAGGCTTTTTATGCTGTATCCAAGTTTTTTACCGGAATAGGTTCATGGTTTAAAAGAAAACGAAATACACATAAGCAGATTCAAAGTCAAAAGAATGATTTTGTATTTTTTAAATGCAATTCATGCGGAAATATGCTAAGGGTTCCGAAAAACAAAGGAAAGATAAAGATTACTTGTCCTGTATGTAAAAAAACAACCGAAAAGACCACGTAAACTGGTGGTTTTTTATAAAAAAATGCCCCTAGGTTGCATATGTTACGAGCATCTTTCGATTGTGTTACAAATTCATAGATTTTTTACTTTACAAAATGCGACGATTGCTTTATATTAGTTAGTGGGTTAGATAAAAATTTCGGGAATAATATAGCACGATGGTTTTTCATTTTAGGTATCATAATAATTATCTGATATTTATGCTATACTAATAAAGTATTTTGACTTAGGGAGGACATTATGTCTTGTAGCGATAAAAAATTGATAGGGATCATCATCTTTATGATGATATTGTTGACTGTTGCATTATCCGGATGTAATAAGAGTAATACAAACTTTTACGATAATTCCGGTAATGCTATAAACGGGGGAATCGCCGTTGGAAACGGCAAAATCACTGTTTATACCGACGGTAGCTCCCTGTATGAAATACAAGATAATGTCGTTACCGAATTATATAAGATCGATGGTAGTATTCAAGGCTTGCTCAATGTATATGATAAATACATTTACTTTTACGGTGGAATTGAGAAGAATGACGGAACGTTGAAGAAGGATGAAGCCTACTACAGATTTGACAGGGAAACCAAGGAGGTTAAGCTTATACTGCCTTATAAACCTCTTTCATTGTCCCACTTCCAAGATAAGATTTACTTCATTAATCCTTTGGACAAGAACTCCATTTTCTCTTGTACGTATGAAGGAAAAGAAATGCATCGTATTGTGAATGAGTCGGCTATGAGCATGGCAATGGACGGAGAATACATTTATTATGTCTCCGGTTTGGATTTGGCATTATATAAAGTCAAACACGACGGATCTGATGTAATCAATTTAGAACTTGAAGGTGTGTTATCCATGATGGTGTACAACAAAAATATCTATTTTAAAGATGGATACAATGATTACAGATTCACATCGGTGGATAAGGATGGAGAAAACAAAAAAGTGATTACTGAGGATAACGTATTCTCCTACAATGTTAATAAAGATAATATTTATTACTCCGGAGATGCTGATAAAGGCGGAATATTTAAATGGAAGATCGGGGACAGTGAAATTCAGTCCGTTTCGGATGACATGGCGGTTCACATAAATATTACCGACCAATATCTATTCTATAGGAAAATGACCGACGGACGAATCTATCGAAGCAACTTGGATGGTACGGAAGAAGTATTGGTACAGAATTAATTGATTTGGTAAAATCAATTTCTACATAGTAATTATGAGGAAGGGAAGATTTCTTGAAGGAAATCCGCAACTTCCTTTTTATATTGTTCCGGGTTTTGGATATAGGATTGCGCATGACCGCCCTTTGGAGCTATATACAGCTTTTTATATCCGTGGGTTTTCAAGTTAAAAAGATTTTGTGTCATAGCGGGCGGGATGTACATATCTTCTTTGCTTGTGATGAACAACACCGGATTTTTTATGTTATCCACAACCTCTGCCGGGGCAACTTGTTTCATAGAAAATTTTCCTCGAATCCGAACAAAAATGTCTGCGAGCTCCAGCAAGAAGTTTTGTAAGGATAATGGCAGAGTAATCATGGTATTGATCTGATATCGAACCTCCTCGTAAAAATTGTCATAGGGACAATCTGTAATGTAAAAGTCTGCACCGTCTTCAATTGAGCCTGCATACATAAGAGTTATTCCGGATCCCATAGACTCACCGTGTATCCCCAAAACATCCGGTGTAAATTGTTTTTTTATTTCATCTGCCACAAGCTTTAAATCATCTCTCTCATAAAAGCCATATGATATCGTTTTTCCTTTGCTTTCTCCGTGATACCGGTGATCGTAAATACAATAGTTATATCCTAATGCATCAAAGATCGCTGCATACATAAGGGATCTTGTTTTGGAGGCTGTGACTCCGTGGCATAATATCATCCATTTTTTCGATTGTGGATGAGGGCGGACGGCATATCCTTTTAATACATATCCATGAGGAGAAGTCAATTCCAAAAGAGTTTTATCAGAATGATTGTATCGATCTATAATGGTATCCCATTCACCCTCTAATAAACTCTCTCTTATGTGTTCTTGTATGTTTTGATCTTTCGACGGTTTTTTCTTGATGATAATGTTTGATAAATAGATACCCGCCAATATCAACAATACCAATATCCCGAATAAGCACCATAAAATAATTGAAACGGCAGACATGAAATCATTCCTTTCACTTTTATCTACCATTATTATATCATTAAAGGATAATAAATAGATAAGTATGGAACAGGGATATATTAACGAAAATGTAGAATTTAATGTTATCAAAAACAAACTAATCAATATAATGTGATTATTTGTCTAGCGCTAAGGAAAGCTTGCTCTGCAATTAATTGAACTTCTTTTCCATACAACACATAGTAGACAAATCTGTCAAAGTAGTGTATGGTTATCTAGGTAACTATTTACGGAAGGGAGATTTAATGAAAAATATTTTATTCCATCAACAATCACAGTTTACAAGATCATTCAAAAAAAAGTTAAACGAGAAACTTTCTGAAGCAGGTTTATTCTATACTCAGTTTCTCGTCATGTACTATATTAATCAACAACAACCGGTTTCATTAGTGGAGATCAGTAATTATCTTGATGTAGAAAAACCTACGATAACAAGAACGGTAAAAAGGTTGGAAGAACAAGATTATATTGAAGAAGTACCAAGTTCGGATAAACGGGAAAAAAGATTAAGGTTAACAGAAAAAGGAGAAAAC
>CALCRE010000237.1 GCA_937894465.1 uncultured Clostridia bacterium | reverse complement strand
AATAGGGTTGTTTCTTTCACCGATGTTTCCACATTATTGTTCGAATGGTCGCACGAACCGAATAAAGCATTAAGTGTAAATAGGATCAAAACAATTATGAAAAACTTTCTACTCATCATTTCTTCCTCACTCACTGATGTCCAAAGAACCTTTGTACCTGACAAACCGGTCATCATTGATGTACTCAAGCAATTTTTTGAAATCCGGATTGATATACAAAGCATTCAGGTAATTGTCAAATGCATCTTCTATATCGGTTATATACCCGTTCCTCACATCATTTGTCAGATTTATAACTGGGATCGTCAAATTATTGTAGGTATTAAAATTACCGTTAAACACTTCATCTACAATGGTTTCTGTTTCTATGTATTTGTACGGAACGATAAATAAATCTTCATAGGTGTAATAATTGAAATAGTATTTGTAAAAATTCACGATGGATGACTCATAGTTAAAAAGATAAAACGGATCGGTGCGGAAATAGAGGTTCCCCAGCTGTCCCAAGGCTGTTTCGGATCGATAAGGTTCTTCTAATGTTTTCGGATCTTTGATCACCGGCACACTTGCATAAGGTTCTCCGGACCATTTGAAATGAACATTTTCATTTCCGTATAAAAAATACATCCTGTCATTACCGAATAAAGTGTATTCCAACATGGACAAAATTCGATCCATCTTGTCCTTTTCCATTTTTGCAAAAACATATTCGTTGCCTTTTCTGTAAAGGCTGTTATCATATGCTGCAAAACCACCTTTTTCACCGGGTACCGGCATGAGTACATACCGGGCGTTGCCATCAGGAAGATCATCGTCGGTTTTACTTGGAATTGTTGTACGGGTTGAAATATTAAAAACGCTCGGCAATGTCGGCGCTTTTGCAATATTAGTAAAAAGAGATGCGAAGGGGATATTCACATAACCGTATTTCTCAGAAGTCACAGAAGGGTTGTATTGCGAATTAATATTTCGTCTGATCACAATTCCTTCTGTGATAGCCGCTGTTTCCCATATCAACTCATCCTTTATGTTCTTGTCGGCAAAATTCGGAATACACTTGTCTAACTCCTTATCATATTTGAAGATATAACCGTTCTGACCAAACAATTGCGATATGATATTAGAATAAGAATTCTGGAAAAGACCATAGGTATCGTCTTTACCGTTTCCGTCCGGATCATTATAAGTGAACTTGCGTAATAGATCGGTAAATTGTTCTATGGATAACTTATTAGTTGCAAAATACAGTCGGCCTTGATACGCTTCATAATCCGGTGTGTTTGGAAATTTGCATTCCGTCAAGTGATCAAATTCGAAACCGAGCTTTTCCAACCAATCAAAATTAAAAACATTGATATATCGGGGAATCATGTTGTTGACTGCAATAGCCGGCAAGCTGTATAACTCGTTTTCGTTTATTCGGCAGTAGGTATAATATTGAGGGTTATTCTCATAAATTCGAAACAAAGACGGCATATGGGTTCTTAATGTATCTAAATGTATGGATTGACTGAAACTTTTGTTATATAAATCTTCTTTTCTATAGTTCGAATCAAAAGACACCAAACTTCCGTAAAAGCCAATATCCGGTAAGTTCCCCGAATTTAAATACGTTTCAAACATATACCAGCCTTCCGGCGACAATCGCCATATACGAATGTCCAAATTGAACATCTCCTCCAATAACAGTTCGTCATACCGGTTTCCTTCGTATTCTACTGATTTTTCACTACCGGTTAACCAATGGACAACGTACGTTTTTTCATAGGTTTTTTGGAAATCCACGGTTTTGTCAGACGTGAGCGGTTTGTTTCTCTCAGATTGGCATGCAGGCACCATGGCAAAAGTCAATGTTATAGCGATTATGATCAACATTTTAAATTTGGTTGTTGGATTGCTTTCTGCCTGAGTGTACATGCTATGAACACATCCTTTATTATAAAATATCTCCGGCATTTATTGCTATTTTTATGATATAACAACAGGTGTAATTTTTCAAGAGACAAAAAAAGAACTCCGCAAAAGGCGAAGCTCCTCATCTTTTTTTATTTCCATGTCTTTTATGTAGACAAACGGTTTATTTAACAAAAATCTTTTTTCTTGTCTTTTCCCAATAAGCTAATCACCACTATAATGACCAATGCTATGACTAACCAATTATTATCATCTTTACCACCGAATATATTATCCAAACCGAAACCACCAAGCAATTTACCTAACATAATAACCTCCAAAACAAGTCTAGTCTAGTTCAGTATATTATCAAAGGAGGTACTTGGTTACTGCTTTTACTCCGTCTTATAAATTTTTCAACTTCTTTTCCAACTGATCCATTTCACTTCCGCAATCGACGAAACCGATGATCATCTCAAACTCTACCTTTTCAAACCGCTTTCCGATGCTTGTTCCGCAGCTCTACCACTTACAGAGCAATTTGCAGGCTCGATGCCCAGCACATAATCTCCTGTTTTCATAGATTTCCATTGAATCAGCCGGTCAAGCGTATCTTTTTTGTAGGTAATATATACACCAAAGCCGCATTTTTCATTTTTAACCAATACAGTGGCATATCCGTTATCATCGGTTGCCAAGTCATGATAGAAAACCTGTTCTTTATATCCGTCTATAGGTTTGCTGAAAACCGTATGGGTTTTCATACCCTTAGCTGCTTCTTCATCTCTTGGAACTGAATGATCATTCGGCAATACCAAAACCGTATCTTCGGATAAAAAAGGATAACCGAAATTGCAATGATACAGGATCATATAGCCTTGTTCCTCGAAGCCTTGATTTTCCAAAGTGTCGCATATCTTGACACTTTTGCCCCCTAGCTCTGTCGTAATGGTTCTGCGCAGCTTCAAATTCTCTCCGAACAATCTGCTTTCGTACATATCACCCGATATTTCCATTACATATCGGTTACCGATCCATTTGGAAACTGTGCTGACATTAGATGCGGGAGATGCGCTGATAGAGCCGTGTTGTGTATATTCCACCCCGTCTATAACGCAGGGACTGCCTACATTGGATAATCCGCAAGTGTACATCATTCCCCCTTGAAAGGTCTTTGAAAACTCGGAGGGTTTGGGATTATAATAGTGAGGATGAGCCAATCCGGCTTTGGATATATAGCTGACATTGATTCCTTTGTATTTCATTTGGTAGATGTCAAGACATCTATCTTGTAACACAACATAGGACAATGCATTACCTGTTTCCACCTCTAAGGCTTTCAAACCGGCAGCTTTACCTTGGGTGTATTCAAAAGGTGTAATACCGGCCAACTGAGCAAGGTTTGCACTCCTGCTCAACAGTTCCTTTTTATCAAATTCGGGGAGATTTAAATTCATTTTTCCATCCTCCTATTTTATTTATATATATTTTGTCTTTATACATCATTATTTTATCCGGAAAGGTTTATCTTCTTCTAATAATCTTATTTTATCACGTAATTGAGCCGCTTTTTCAAAATCTAACTTTATTGCCGCTTCTTTCATTTGTTCTTTCAACTGTTGAATAAAATAATCCTTGTTTCCTTTTTCCATCTTATCAGCAATTTTCTTTTCGATATCATATGCTTCCTCAGGCTCAGCCGATATATTGGCTCGAATCGCCTCACGGATATCTTTTTGTATGGATTGCGGTGTAATCCCATGTTGTTTGTTGTATTCCAATTGAATGATTCTCCTACGGTTAGTTTCACCGATTGCTCGTTCCATAGAACCGGTCATATGATCGGCATACATCACTACCCTACCTTCAACGTTTCTGGCAGCACGACCCACCGTTTGAATCAAAGCGGTTTCGGAACGCAGAAAGCCTTCTTTATCCGCATCTAAAATGGCTACCAAAGCCACTTCCGGTAAATCCAAGCCTTCCCTGAGCAAATTAATACCCACCAAAACATCAAATTCACCTTTTCGAAGATCGTTGATGATTTCCGTTCTCTCAAGAGTAACAATATCCGAATGCAAATATCGGACTCTGATACCGATATCGTTTAAATAGTCCGTCAAGTCCTCCGCCATTCTTTTGGTTAATGTCGTCACCAGCACACGGAAACCTTTTCCTACTGTTTGATTGATTTCATCTGTCAAATCATCTATTTGTCCTTTTACCGGTTTGACAATGACCTCAGGGTCCACAAGTCCGGTGGGACGAATGATTTGTTCTACAAATTCTTCACAATGCTCATGCTCATACCTGGAAGGAGTTGCACTGACATAGACTGCTTGATTTACCTTGGACTCATATTCATGAAATTGCAAAGGTCTGTTGTCATATGCCGAAGGAAGTCTGAATCCATAGGTTACTAATGAGTCCTTTCTTGCCCTGTCTCCCTTATACATAGCCCCGATTTGCGGTATGGTCACATGGGACTCGTCTATAATCAAAAGAAAGTCCTCGGGGAAATAATCGATCAATGTATATGGGGACGAACCGGGTTCTCTACCGCTGATATGTCTGGAATAGTTTTCGATTCCGGAGCAGAACCCGGTCTGTCTTAGCATTTCCAAGTCATAGGATGTCCTTTGCTCTATTCGTTGTGCTTCGATGAGTTTGTTTTCTTCTTTAAACTTTTGCACCTGTTGAGCCATCTCTTTTTTTATACTTACAATGGCTTTTTCCATTTTCCCTTGGGTGGTGGTGTAGTGAGATGCCGGAAAGACTGCCACGTGATTGGTGATCCCCGTTATTTCACCGGTCAAATGATCGATCATACATAATTTATCAATTTCATCTCCGAAAAACTCAACACGAACCACTTCCCCGGATGATGATGCAGGGAATATTTCCAAAACATCTCCCCGCACTCGAAATGTTCCCCTTTTAAAGTCTATTTCATTACGGGTGTATTGAATATCTACCAACTTTTCAATAATTCTGTCCCGATCATAGGTCATGCCCACTCTTAATGATAACATCAATGTGGTGTAATCCTCCGGGTCACCTAATCCGTAAATGCAAGAAACCGATGCAACGATGATGACGTCCCTTCGTTCAAATAGTGCAGCTGTTGCCGAGTGACGAAGCTTGTCTATTTCATCGTTGATTGCTGAATCTTTTTCTATATAGGTGTCTGTTATGGGGATATAGGCTTCAGGTTGATAATAATCATAATAGCTGACAAAGTACTCCACGCAATTTTCGGGAAAGAACTCCTTAAATTCCGAGTACAATTGTGCGGCTAATGTCTTGTTATGTGCAATGATCAATGTGGGCTTTTGTACATTTTTTATCACATTGGCCATGGTAAATGTTTTACCGGATCCGGTGACTCCCAAAAGCGTCTGATGTTTTTTTCCGTCTATAACACCTTGGGTCAACTTTTCAATTGCTTGCGGTTGGTCTCCTTGAGGTTTGTAATCGGATACCAACTTAAATTCTTTTTCTAACATATTCAACTCTCATATCCTAACACTATATTTGCCCGGCATACCCGTTTTGAATCAGCCATTTTTCACACAATGACATCCATTGACGAGTTTCGGGAACTTCATACTTGATTCCCAATCCATGTCTTCCCTTTTGGAATATATGACACTCAAAGGGAATCTTATGCTTTGACAAGGAAGATGCCAATAAAAGGGTGTTTTCTACAGGAACGCCTGCATCTTCTGCGGTATGCCACAAAAATGTGGGCGGTGTGTCCGAATTGACGTGATCTTCCAAGGAACATAACTTTACAAGATCTTGATCCGGGTTCACTCCCAAAAGGTTTTTCATAGAACCTACATGACCATATGGTCCGGAGGAAATGACCGGGTAACATAAAATAGAAAAATCAGGTCGATAGGAAATGCCACCGGTTTCATCTTCTAATGTCAATTTATCCATTCGGTTGTGAATAGAAAGAAATGCAGCCAAATGACCACCGGCAGAAAAACCCAAAATACCGATCTTATCTTTATAAATGCCTAATTCATCACTTTGTCGGCGTAGTATTTGCATGGCTCTTACAGCATCCATCTGGGGATAAGGATATCTGTTAGGTGCTACTCGATAATCCAAAACAAAAGCGCTTATTCCAATGGAATTTAACCATCCGGCAATGGGCGGCCCTTCATGATAGGCTTTTGCATGATACCCGCCCCCCGGGCAAACCAAAACCGCAGAATGATTCATATTGTCCTTTAACAAATATGGGGTCACTGTCGGTTGGAATTCATCTCCGTCCTTCTGTCCCGGAATCTTGTCCCATAACTTTATCATTGCTCAATTGCTCCCTTGTCATCATATAGGGAAATTATATCATTACCTATAAAGTTGAGCAATCATACACACCATATTTTTGTCCCATGTCTTATGCATTAAATAAAAAGGATCATCATTGATAGATATTTTAAAGGGGATCCTCCCTTCTCTAGAGGATGTGTTAATCCTAACTCATTGAAAAAAATATCAGCTTTTTCTTTTATATCACTATCAATTCTAATGTTCATATTAGTCATTTCAAATTTTATATTATAGGATTGAAGGTAGAATATGTACAATAATAATATTTGTAATTTCCTTCTTACAGTTATATAATTTCCTTAAATACATGACAAGGGATGGTTTTTTATGAATACCCCGAATATTGTTTTTATAATGTCGGATGATCATGCTTGTAATGCAATTTCATGCTACAATGGAATGATCAACAAGACTCCCAACATTGACAGAATCGCCGAGGAAGGTTTACGCCTTGATAATTGTTTATGTACCAATTCAATTTGCACACCCAGCAGAGCAGTTATTTTAACCGGTTTGCACAGCCATAAAAACGGTGTGTATACTTTGGCGGATCGATTTGACTCTTCAAAGGATTCTTTTGTAAAACAGTTAAAGAACACCGGTTACCAAACTGCCATGATTGGAAAATGGCATCTTGGGCATAGTGAAAACAGCTTACCTCAAGGATTCGATTATTGGAGCATCCTTCCCGGACAAGGGTTATATCATAACCCTGAGTTTATCGAAGTCGATGGAAGGAAAACTGTGGAAGGGTATGTCACGGATATTATTACAGATAAAGCGATCAACTGGTTGGACAGTATTGACACAAATTTGCCTTTCTATCTTTCTGTACATCACAAGGCTCCTCACAGACCTTGGATTCCGGATGAAAAGCATAAGCACATGTATGACGATATTGATATTCCGGAACCGGAAAACTTTAATGATGATTACAGTAACCGTTCAGAAGCTGCAAGAAATGCAAAAATGCGAATAGAACAAGATATGAATGCATTGGATTTAAAAGTGCAACTGAAAGAAGGATATGGACCCTACGATAGTTTCCCCATTCCTGAGAATTTGCATGGATATGAATTTATCACCAACGAAGGTGAAACCGTTGCATTCAAGACCAAAGCAGAATTAAAAAGCTGGAAATATCAACGGTACATTAAAGAATATTTAAGATGCATTGCCTCCATCGATGATAATGTAGGCCGGTTATATGAATATTTGAATGGCAAAGGAATATTGGATAACACACTTTTTATATACACTTCGGACCAGGGATTCTTTTTAGGAGAACACGGTTGGTATGACAAACGTTTTATGTACGAAGAGTCGTTGAAGATGCCTTTTGTTGCTCGATATCCAAAAAAGATCCCGGTAGGATCCGTGTGCGACCATATTATTACCAACCTGGATTTTGCTCCTACCTTCCTGGACTTCGCCGGTGTTTCCATTCCTTCCTATATGCAAGGGAAAAGTGCGGTGCATCTGTTTGAGGGATTTAATGATGCTATATGGCAGGATTCCATGTACTACCGGTATTGGATGCACTTGACAGAACATAATGTGCCGGCTCATTACGGTATCAGGACAAAACGTTACAAATTAATTTATTATTACGGAAAACCATTAGGCAAATCCGGTTGTGTCGACAGAGAAACCAATCCCGAATGGGAATTGTTTGATCTTGAGAAAGATCCCATGGAAATGAATAACGTTTATTTTGATACACATTATCAGGAGATTGTAAAGCAGTTAAAAGAGGAACTAGAAAAATTAAAGCTTGAAGCACAGGATTTTGAATAACTATTATTGAGGTGAATTTAAGGAACGTTTATTGGTGTTTCATATGTAAAATCATTATGAACTCACTGTAAACTCAAATCACCTCTTTCTTGTCTAACCCTGATCCTTCATGTATAATAACACTAATTAATTTGTTTGACCAAGGAGCACCTATGAACAATTCCAAGCAAGGGAATATTTTCGTTTCATTTTATAAAAGCATGACAGATATAGGCTACTATAAGAACTTTTTGCACATGACTACAGGTAAAGCCTTTTCCTATCTGGTAATCGTCAGCTTGTTTTTCTTTCTCATCGGTATCATACCAAGCATCTTTCAATACAAAGGCACTGTTAATGAATTATTTCATAATTTAGAGCAAATACCCGATTTCGAGATTGCAAACGGTCGTTTTCAAATGGACTCGGATACCTACCATGTTGTGTATGATAATAATGAAATCGGAATGATTGTTGTATTGGATCCGGTAAACGAATACCGCAAAAACGACTTGAATTATTATCAAGTGGCAATCCTTTTAACCGAAACTCAATTGATTCAAAAAACCGTTACATCCCACAGCACCATTGAGTTATCTGATTTATCCATGATTTCGCTGACAAAGAGCGATATCATACGAAAATTCAATAGGTTTTTTCTTACATTAATCCCGGTATTGATTATTTATATGTTGATTTTCGGGTTAGGTGTCAAAATATTAGCTTGTTATATCGTCCATTTTATGACCATCATCTACGTGATGATCAAACGAATCAATATAGACAGAAAATCGATATTTCGCGTTTGTTGCCACGCCATCACACTCTCTACGGTGGTAGGAACCATCCTTTCTTTATTAAAAATATCTATCGTATTTTGGGATTGGATCTTTTTACTGGCAGCATTCCTTTATTCCTATAATGCCGTTAAGAAGTATGCGAAGGATAATAATCTATATATAAAAACAGAAGAATCGAATTTTTAAACAACAATAGCCTAAAACTGAAACAATGTCATCAAATACCCATAAATCGTAAAGTAGAGCTATTTGATATACACAATAATACGGATAAATGGGTTCTTGTAGATACAGGTCTTGAAAATTAGAACAGCCCACCGCAAGCTATTATATTCACAAATAAGAGTTGCCTTACGTAACCGGTAAAAAAGATTATCCTTCAGGAGATCTACTGTGGATGAGGGCATAGTAGAAAAAATGTTGCCTATCATTATTCCGTGAAAAGGATCGTGTGCTTATTGTTGGAGATGCTTATTCTATTACGAAGCAGGAATCTTTATTCAGTAAAAGTCCTTAGATACTTAAGTTAACAATTTTAATACGATTGCCAAACCTGAACAAGGCCGTTTTGTAAACACATAATAAATTTTATACAGTTGACGAAACTTATGTTTTCATATAAACGCTCTATACAAATAGTACCCTGTATAGAGCGTTTTAACTTTTATTCGAAATGATCTAGGAGAATGAACCTAATCACCGTTTTTTAATGTTTGTATCAATGCTTTCAAGTGGTCTTCAATTTCGGTATTGTTTTGTTGCGCCAATTCCCTCTTGAAGGTTTCCACATCCACAGTGCCTTTTCGTGTTGCTGTTTCGGTATATTTCGAAATGATGCTTGCTCGACTGCCGTAAAGTGCGGCATCCTTTCGAACCCGGTCCAAATAGGTATTCATGTTGGTAGTGTTTTTAACCAATAGGTTGTCCAAGGGGTTGATATAGGCGGATTTTATATTGCTACTCAACACATCTGTGTAAGGTGCTTCATCTGTGGAAAAATCTTTTTCCAGGTGAATAAAGCCGTTTATCCGCTGCATCCATCCTAATGCAGGCTCGGTTTCTTCATTAAATTGAAAGATCCTGTCCTTATAATCATAATTAACACCTTCCACGCCGTAAGCAAGTATGTCATATGCTTGGTTGCTGTTTCCCAACCAATTGAGAATGGTCAGTGTACGTTCTTTGTTAGTAGAATCCTCATAGATCATAAGATTAATTTCATTGGGGATTTGAAGGTTATATCCCAAAGAGGAATATAGATTTTGAAATGTATATGCATTAGGATGATTTCCTGCAGTCTCATAATGGTATTCTTCCGGGTTTTTGCTTAAAAACAAAGCCGTCCTATCCCCTGCTAAAATCGTGCCCACCTCTACAGAATCATCCAGCTCTAGATAATAATCTTGTATCTTTTGAAAATAATCCGATGCCTTATCCAAGATATTTGTTTTCTCAATGGGAACAGGTAATATATTCTGATCATCTGTTTTCGCTACATAGGCACCCGGGAGGATATAATACCCTTCCTCCCATGCGAATATTTTAATAATATCATAAAAAGTGAAATGTGATTTCATATAATATGGAGCTTCCGTATGATCTGCATTTACCTTTCCTAAGAATACAAAAAGATCCTCCATGGTTTCCAGCGGGCCGGTTCCGTATTTTTCCATCAAATCATCACGTACTAAAACATAAGGTCTTTCGGACTTTTGTATGCCGCTAGGAAGGCTATATATTCTACCGTTGTATGTTGCAATTTCTTTTAATACGGGGTATTCCTCAAATCGATTATACAGATTTTCATACTTGGGTGTTATGTAATCCGTCAAATCCATCGCAACACCTTTTTCAATCCAATACTTCGAGGATTTGAACATGGATGAGATTAACCTGTCTGTTTGGATACCTTCAAACCCTAAGAACACATCAAATTCCAGACCGCTGTTGATGCGAAGTTGTATATTATCGGAATAGATGGTTTCTTCAGCAAAAACAAACGTTATTTCCGTATTGGTCTTTTCCAATGCGACTTTTTTAAACTCTTCGGTGATTTGGTCCCTGTAATCCGAGAACCCACCCCGAATAAAGGACTCTGAAACGATAAACTTGATTCTGCTGTATTGTAAATCTTTTAAATGATCATCATCTCGATATCTTAAGAAAGATATATTCTCACATGCACAAAAAAGAGTAAGTATCAAAGTAAGCATAGCTGTTAATATTTTACGCATAGAATGGACTCCTATTGTATTTTAAGTTTTTATTCAAACTGCAAACGGTATAAGTCATAATACAAACCTCGCATTTCAAACAGTTGGTCATGAGAGCCTTGCTCCATGATTCTACCATTGTTCAGGACAATAATTTTATCAGAATTCTGTATAGTTGACAACCGGTGAGCAATTGAAATTGATGTCCGGTTTTGCATAAGCTTCACCAAAGCATCCTGGATCAATCTTTCTGTTTCACTGTCAATATTGGATGTGGCTTCATCCAACACTAATATCTTAGGATTAGTGACAATGGCTCGAGCAAAAGAGATGAGTTGTCTTTGCCCTTCTGAAAGTACGGACCCCCCTTCATTCAATTGATAATCATATTGACCCGGCAGTTCCCGGATAAAATCATCAGCGTTTGTCATTATGGCTGCTTCTTGAGCTTGCTCCAATGTAATATTGTCATTGTCCAATGTAATATTGTGAAGAACGCTTCCGGAAAACATAAATACATCTTGGCGGACCATTCCCACCAAGTGCCGAAGCTCTTGCTTTGTCATATCCTTGATATCCACGCCATCGATCCTGATGCTGCCTTTTTGAATTTCATAAAATCCGCAAAGCAAATTGATGATGCTGGTTTTACCGGCTCCGGTCATTCCGACTATGGCAATGCTCTCTCCCGGCTCCACCGTAAAAGATACATCCTTAAGAACCCAGATCTCATCAATATAGGCAAACCACACATGATCAAATTCTATGCGACCCCTACAGTTTTCAGGTGTCAATAACGGTTCGCGAATTTCATGATCGCTTTCCGGTTTTGTGTCAAAGACAGAAGAAATACGGTCAGCGGCAACCACAGCCGACTGAGTGGTATTGAACATCTCGGTTAAATTCATGATGGGTTGAAAGAAGTTACCGATATATCGGATGAACAAGTATAACACTCCAACTTCCAAGGATGTCCCTATTACCTGCTTCGCACCAATATAAATCACTAATGCCAAGGAGAAACTTTTTACTACGTCCATAAAGGGTCGGAATATACCGAATATTTTAATACGACTCATATTGGCATCATAATAGTCATTGTTGATTTCAGCGAATTCTTCATCCTTTTTCTTTTCCATGTTAAAGGCTTGTATAATCTTCATTCCGGAAACATGCTCGGATATGAATGCGTTGATTGCAGCCAGCTTTGTTCTGATCCTGTGAAAAGCTTTTCGTGCTTTTAACCGGAATGTGATGGATGCAAAAGCAATCAAAGGTAACACGGCAATAGTGAGCAATGTTAATCTCACATCCATGATAAACATGGTGATCAGTATTCCCACCATGATAAAAATGTCATTGAAGAAATTGATCAATACACCGGTGTAAAATTCACTGATGGCAGAGGTATCGTTACATATTCTTGTAACAATAGTTCCCACCGGAGTCTTGTCAAAGTAAGAAAAAGGCAGGCGTTGAACATGATCAAACATTTTATTTCTCATTTCCATGATAATTCTGCTTCCGGTTTTCTGAAGAGTATACTCTTGGACGAACCCAAACAGAAAATGAATCAAAGCTAAACCTACATAAACCAATGCCAGCATACCAAGATTTTTAGTTGCTTCATCTATTGTCATCTCATTAACAAGAGCCAAGGAGATGTTGTCATCAATTGCAAACTTAATAATCAAAGGCTGTAGTATGTCCGCTACGGAAATACATATAATCAGCGCAAACGCCAGAACAAACCAAGGCCAATAAGGAAGAGCGAATCGAATGATGTTTTTAAAAGAATCTTTATTTAATTTTACTTTTTTGTCTTTATTGTCTTTACTCATTTTCATGTATTTTGTTTGATTCATTTTTTCTCTCCCTTCGCGTCTTTCAAACCGACACCATATTGTTGTTCAAGCAATTGTATGCGATAGGACTTGTAGTAATATCCTTGTTTCTCTAAAAGTTCTTCGTGGGTTCCCACTTCCGCCACCCTGCCTTTATGCAATACCACAATTTTGTCCGAATCCTTGACGGTGGATATTCGATGGGCAATGATGATGCAGGTTCTTTTACTTTGAACATCCTTCAATGATTTTAAAATTCTGCTTTCGGTTTCCATATCCACAGCCGATAGACAATCATCGAAAATCATAATGGGAGCATTCTTTGCAACGGCTCTTGCAATACACATTCTTTGTTTTTGACCACCGGAAAGGTTGACCCCCTTCTCCCCTAACATCGTTTCCCATTGGTCCGGTAAATCCATGATGGTATCATAGATGTCGCTTGTTTTCGCAGCTTCTTCGATTTGTTCGTCGTTCATTTCATCCGGTGAAAATCCGATATTGTATCGAATTGTATCTGAGAACAGAAAGTTATCTTGCGGTATATATCCGATGTTCCCACGAAGTGTTTTTAAAGGAATATCAGCGATATCCATGTCGTCTATGAGCAACTGCCCTCTTTCCGGTGTATCAAACAGGCGGATCAACAGATTGGATACTGTACTCTTACCGGAGCCTACTGTCCCCATAAAGGCTACGGTTTCACCGGGATTAATCACCAAGTTGATATCTTTTAACACATCACCGTTTTTTTCATTATAGGCAAAGTTTAATTTTTTAAATTCAATTTTCCCTTTTAATTTATTATCTTTTATATCAACATCATTTTGATTGAACTTGTGGTCAACTATATCGGGTTTTTCCTCGAATAAATCGTAGATTCTACCCATAGAAGCTTTCCCTCTTTGAACCATTCCCAACAACCTACCCAACATTTGCATAGGTCTGATCAACAAGGTAATGTAGCTTGTTGCGGCTACAAAATCACCGATGGAAATGGATTGATCCACGATGACGGATCTGCCTCCGAAATAAATCAATATTAAATAACAGAAGCTGGATATGAAGGAGATCAGGGGCATAAACAATCCATTCACCAAAGCCATTTCAACTTCTGCGTCATAATTAGCCCGATTGACCTTTTCAAAAGATTTTTGTTCGGATTCTTCCCTGACAAATGATTTAACTACACGTATTCCGGCAATATTTTCTTGTACCTTCCCGCTTAATTCTCCGAAACGGTCTTGTACTTTTCGGAATTTACGATTTATGACCATACCGAATTTATACATGGTAAATACCAAAAGGGGTAATGGAATGAAAATCATTAATGTCAGTTTGTAACTCATGGTTTCACCCATGGCGACAATGCTGACCACTGCTAATATGATGGTGTTACTCACCATCATGGCACCATGTCCAATTGCCCGGTTCACCGCATTCAAGTCATTAACAGATAATGCCATAATATCTCCGATGGACTTCTTATGGAAGAAATTCATGGATAGTGTTAAAAGCTTACGAAACAACTTTCTACGCATTAACACATCAAAAAGAGTACCTGCCCCAAGCACTGTCAAGCGACCTAAAAATTGTAAACCCATGATTACAATCGAAAGTGCAAAAATAACAATGGCGAATTTCGCAATCAAGCTTAGATCGGGATTTTGTTTATATAACTCATCGATGATGTCACCGGTCAATCTCGGTGTTACAACTTGCAACAAATTAACTGCGGCAAAAAACAAAAAGCCAAACAAATATCGAACTCCATTGGCTTTTAAAAACCGTAGCACCAATTTATCATTACTTTTCTCGAAATCACGTACCCATTTACTGTCCTTCATTTTAGATCCGTCATTTCCATTCATCTGTGCCTCCAACTATGCATCCCTCTTTTCATTTGAATTCTCTGAACTTTTTTCGTCACCTTCCAACTTTTTGATCAAATATCGCATACACTGATCGGATTGTACCAAAATAGGTGTCGGAACATCCTGTAAAAACTGACACACCTTGCTGTCGAATGTACTTAATGCCTCTTCTCGGTTGATCAGACCTTGCTCCGTATAATCGATTCGAATAATCCTCCGATCCAAGGTGTCATTCGTCCTTTCGACAAATCCCTTCTTTTCTAAATTGTCCAAAAGATTTGTAGTGTTGCTGTTATGTTTGCCCAAACGTTGAGAAATCTCAGAAATGGTAAGATTCTCGTTTTCTTTGATGTTTTTTAGAAACCGGTACTCCAAACCGGTGAGCTGCAACGGATCCAAAATACTTTTCACTCTCACACGGTAAAGATGTTCCAATCTCTTAAACAAATCGTGAAGCTCCATGTAATCCATTTTAACTGAATCATCCTTCATGTTTTAATATTTACTAACAGTAAATATCATAATTCATAAGTGAATTGAATTCAAGTGTTATTTTCTTTATTTAAAGAGCATGCAATCATTTTATTCCGCTCATTCTTCATTTCTTTTTTGTTTATGCTATAATGATTCAAATGAAATGAATAACAAAAACCTTTTTGATACGAAGGAGTTTAATGTATGGATGTTTTAAATTTAAAATTGCAAGATTTTTCGGGTATGTCTTTTGATTGTGATTGCGGTATGAAGCATTCTTTAGAGATCGAACAAATTGTATACGGTCAGGAAATTACACAAGACATTATTCAAGCCGCTCATCAATATTCTGCCGGTGGTAAAATATTGACAGTATGCGATCAGCATACTTACAAAGCATTTGGCAAGAATGTACAAGAAGCATTTTTAAATGCCGGACTGGATTCTTCTGTTTATCTTTTTACATCTATGCACAACTTGTTACCGGATAATCGACAAATAGGAAAGCTTTTGATAGAAATTCCCAACGATATTTCCTTGATGGTTGCCGTCGGATCCGGAGTCATTAACGACATCACCCGTTTGGTCAGTTACAAGATGAAGATCCCTTATATGGTGGTATGTACCGCTCCATCCATGGACGGATATGCATCTGCAACGTCTTCCTTGATTATAGACAGTACGAAAAACACCATTACCGGTCACTTACCCAAAGCCATTTTAGCAGATGAAAATGTTTTGCATAAAGCTCCAGGGCATATGATCAAAGCAGGTTTCGGAGATGTCATCGGAAAGTTGACCGCCCTTGTGGATTGGGATTTAGGAGTGATTGTTTTACATGAACAAAAATGTCCCGTTATTGTTTCCATGGTAAATCAAGCAGTAGAAAAATGCATAAAGAATGCACAGGGCGTGCGGAATAATGACAAACAAGTCGTAGCAAATGTTTTCGAAGCATTGACCATTGCAGGTGTAACCATGGGGTTAAACAAAAATACACGACCTGCATCCGGTGCGGAGCATCATTTGGCGCATTACTGGGATTTAAAAGCCATTGAACAAAATAAAGAGCATGCACTCCACGGTGAGTCTGTGGGAATCGGCACTGTTGTCATTTGTCGTTTATATGAATTGGCTAAGAAAGTATTACCTCAAGGAATTCAATGTCCTTCTCCGGGTTATATAACAGAGCTGTTGCAAAAAGCAGGTGCCATGGTTTCTCCGACTCAAATAGGGGTCACCCGTCAAGATTTTGAAGACAGCTTGGTTCACGGGCAT
>CALCRE010000236.1 GCA_937894465.1 uncultured Clostridia bacterium | reverse complement strand
GTTCATGTGGGAATAAAACCTTTTGAATATAAGACCATTGAATTTTCAAAGGATGACATATATGTCAACTGGATTTATATAGACAGCAGCTTGGATTGGACCATGATCACTGACAAGGTGACCATGGTGATAAAAGGAAAGTCCGAGGACGTTGCAAACTTGGTAGCTACGGATTTTTCACCGCACATTACATTGCCCGTACGTGACGGCGAGTATGAACTCCCGCTTCAAGTGACCATGCCGGACAATGTGACCCTGGTCAATTTCGGATATGTAAAGTTGAACATTGTTATGAAAAAAAGAATCACTGCAAACACAGAAAATATAAATATATTAAACAAAAGTGATGAAGAATATGATTATGTAATCACAGACGAAAGAGCAAGCATTACATTGAACGGTCCTTCGGATATTTTAGAAGGCATTACGGATGACGAATTGAATCTCTATGTGGATACCGCCGGTTTGACAACCGGAGTACACCGCTTACCCGTACGTTTAAACAATGCAGGCATGACGGAAGTGACTTTAAAAAGCACATCCAATGTGAGCGTCAAAATTACACCGAAAATGAATCAACAGGAGACAAGTGCACAAGCAGACGGGTGAGGAAATGCTCATGAAAATATGCGTTCATAATATAAAGTGTGATATAGATAACACAGGTGACCGAGTCATTGATTTAGCTGCAAAAAAAGCAGGTATTTCCAAAGACTCGGTTTTGACTTGGCGTTTGTTAAAAAAGTCCATCGACGCCAGGGATAAAACAGACATCAAGTTTGTTTATTCCGCCCTCTTGGAAATCCCTCGAGGAATTCGATTCAAGAATCATAAAGATGTGAAGGTTTACCTGGAACCGACGGTTTCAGAACTTCAAATCGGCAATGTAAAGCTGCAAGACAGACCCGTTATTATAGGTAGCGGTCCTTGCGGCCTTTTTGCGAGCCTTCTTTTGGCTCGATACGGATTTTGTCCAATTCTCATTGAAAAAGGCGGTTCAATCGAGGAAAGAACAGCAAAGGTAAAGCACTATTGGGATACCGATGAGCTTGACGAAAATTGCAATGTTCAATTCGGGGAAGGCGGTGCCGGGACTTTTTCCGATGGAAAACTGACCACCGGTATAACCGATCCTTGGTGTGATTTTGTGTTGAAACAGTTTGTGCAATACGGCGCCCCTGAGGAGATTATGATCGATGCCAAGCCTCATATCGGAACTGACCGGTTGCGGGAGACAGTGGTGAATATACGAAATGACATCATTCGAATGGGTGGAACGGTTTTGTTCAATACCCAAATGCAGGATGTATCTTTTCATAACGGTTCTGTGCAAAAAATCACAACAAATGATGCAGTGATCCCTTGTGAGGTATTGGTGTTAGCGTTAGGGCACAGTGCCAGGGAAACATTTCAAATGCTTTTATCCAAAGGGGTTCCCATGATTCAAAAGCCTATGTCAGTGGGAGTTCGGGTGGAGCATCATCAATCTATGATCAATGAAGCCAGGTATGGATCTTTTGCATCAAAACTTCCTCCGGCAGACTACAAATTGTCTTCAAAAGTGAATGGAAGAGGAGTTTATTCTTTTTGTATGTGTCCGGGTGGAGTGGTGGTCGGGGCGGCTTCTGAAAAAAACACCATTGTTACAAACGGTATGAGTTATTATGCACGGGATCTGAAAAATGCAAACGCTGCACTGGTGGTATCGGTAGGCCCTGCAGACTACCCTTCGGAACATCCTTTAGCCGGAGTGGAATATCAAAGGATGCTGGAACAAGCGGCTTTTATTGCCGGATCCGGTAAAGCACCGGCCCAAAGAATAAAAGATTTCTTTGAAGGGAAACCGACTTGCCGGTTCGGATCGGTAATACCAAGCTATACCCAAGGTGTGACACCCGGTTCCATGGAAGACTGTTTGCCGGAATATATAACGGATTCTTTAAAAGAAGGGATCCGATCATTTTCCAGGCAGATCCAAGGATTCATGGCGGATGATGCCGTATTGACCGGTGTGGAAACGAGAACTTCATCTCCGATTCGCATGGTTAGAAATTCGGAGTATCAATGTATCGGATTTTCCGGATTGTATCCCGGAGGAGAAGGTGCGGGATACGCCGGAGGAATTATGAGTGCCGCTGTAGACGGATTGAGGATTGCAGAAAAAATTATTAGGAAATATTCTCCTTGCAAGTGATAGATCTGATTGATAATCAAGTGATTTCATAATACAATAAATCTATAGTTTCTATGAAATGGATGTGCATTTATGAAAAAGTTGTTCGGTACCGACGGTATTCGTGGTGTTGCAAATTTAGAATTGACCGGTCACTTGGCTTTTGAAATAGGGAAGGTGACGACCTATGTCCTTGCAGAACAAAGCATACACAGTCCTGTGATTTTAATCGGTCGGGACACACGGATCTCCGGGGACCTTTTGGAATCCTCTCTGGTTGCTGGAATATGCGCAATGGGAGGTCATGCTTTATGTCTTGGGGTCATTCCTACGCCGGGCATTGCTTACTTGACACAACTGTATCAAGCCGATGCAGGTATCGTCATATCGGCTTCTCACAATTCTTTTGAGTTTAACGGCATTAAGATATTTAACTCCAAAGGATATAAGCTAAGCGACGAGTTGGAAGAGAAAATTGAAAAGATGATCGTTAATAGGGAATTGGATTCCATCCGTCCCATCGGTGACAAAATAGGCCGGAAAAGCGATATCACCACCAGCGGGCAAGATTATGCCGACTTTTTACAAAACACTGTGGAAACGGATTTTACCGGAATGAAGCTTGTCATGGATTGTGCAAACGGTGCTGCATATAAAATTGCCCCTGCGTTGTTTCAAAAGTTAGGAGCAACCGTGGATGTGATCGCCGGTAACCCCACAGGAATCAATATTAATAATCATTGCGGTGCTACGGATTTGGAAAATTTGATCAAAGCCGTCAAGGGTGACGGTTATGATATGGGAATTGCCTTTGACGGGGATGCAGACCGCTTCATGGCAGTGGATAAAAACGGCGGAGTCGTGAACGGTGATATGGTCTTGGCCATATTAGGACTATATATGAAAAGCAATCACTCCTTGATTGATAATACCATTGTGGCAACGGTGATGAGCAACTTGGGACTGTTTAAAATGGCTGAGAAAAACGGGTTGAATATTGTCAAGACTAAAGTGGGAGACCGGTATGTGTTGGCCGAAATGCTGGATAAGGGGTATGTCTTGGGCGGAGAACAATCCGGGCATACCATATTGTTGCAACATTCAACCACAGGGGATGGATTGCTGACATCCATGCACTTGTTGGAGATCATGAAAAACACCAAGCAACCGCTGTCCGAGTTATCCAAGGTTATGACGGTGTTTCCTCAGGTATTACTCAATGCAAAGGTTTCCGAAGAAAACAAAGATCGATATTTGGAAGACCCCATCATTCAAAAGATGTGCAGTCAGTTGGAAGAGGATTTTAAAGGAGATGGCAGGGTTTTGATCAGGCCATCCGGCACGGAGCCCCTTGTTCGTGTTATGATAGAGGGGCAAGATAAAAAATATATAACCGACCGTGCAATGGAGTTGGTTAAAGTAATAGAAGGTCGGTTAAACTAAGGAGGAAATGTTATTGAAATTCGAGCAAATGCGTATTGTGGATCTAAGTGCCGGTAACGTCGCTATGGGGTTATATATATTAAAACAAAAAGAGTTGCGAAAAGCGCAGTCCGGTAAGCTTTTCATCAATTTGGACTTTTGTGATAAAACAGGTACCGTCAACTCGAAGGTTTGGGATGCAACTCCTGAAATCTTTGACGCTCTTGCGGTGAACAAAATTTACTATGTAAAAGGCAGAACGGATTTGTGGAACGGCGTTTTACAATTGACGGTAGATAAGTACAAATTAGCCGAGCAGGAAATACAGGATCAGATCGAGGATTATGTACCGTCGGCACCGGAGAAACCGGAATATATGATGGCTTACATAGAGGAATGTGTAAATGCTTTTGAAAATGAAGATCTGAAGCTGTTGGTTCAATACTTTTTGGAAACCAACCGGGAAAAGCTGATGTACTGGCCGGCGGCAAAGTCTTTGCACCATGCCGTTCGCTCCGGGTTGCTGTATCATATCAAAAGGATGTTGATGAATGCACAAGGAGTGGTTAAAGTTTATGAAGGCATTAACAAGGACTTGTTGCTTGCCGGGGTGATTCTCCATGATATGGATAAGCTGAACGAATTGAAGTCCGATTCCTTGGGAATGGCCGAATACACCACAGAAGGACAATTGTTAGGTCATATCACTATGGGGGTGTTGACTCTGCAAAAACTGTGTGACGATTTGTCAGTGGATCCGGAAGTAACATTGATGCTACAGCATATGATCCTATCCCATCACGGAATCGCCGAATATGGCAGCCCCAAGCCTCCTATGATCATCGAAGCTGAGATTTTACACATGTTGGATCTTATGGATGCAAGAATCTATGACTTTAATGACAATATGCAAAATATTGAACCGGGCGAGTTTTCAGAACCCGTTTGGTCCATGGATAAAAGAAGGATATACAAGCACAAGGTATGAAAGGAGTCTGAGAAATATGCAGGATAAAAGATTTATCGGCAACCTGTTGGATGAAGCGTTGTCCACCGGAGGTGACTTTGCCGAAATTTATGTAGAGGACACCGAATCCACCGGGTTGACCATGTTAGGGGGTAAGGTGTATAAAGCGTCGGCCGGAAGGGATTACGGAGTGGGTATACGCATATTCAACGGATACAACGCCATCTATGCCTATACTTGCGGAAATGACAAAGAAGAAATTGCCAAAACAGTAAAAAAGGCGGCGCAAGCGGTTAAAAAGGACTCTTTGACGCGACGAAACGAACTGAAAAGTGAAACAGTGGATAATATTCACATCATACAAATTCCTCCGAATCAGGTGGAAAAGAGTCGCAAGGTGCAGCTGATGTCAGCGGCCCATGCAGCGGCAAAAAGTGTAGATCCTCTTATATCACAGGTCAGCATCAACTATAGTGACAGCAGCAAGCACATTTTGGTGGCCAACTCCACCGGAAAATTCGTGGAAGACCACCGCACTTATACAAGAATGTATATCAGTGCGGTTGCCTCTAAGGGAGATGAAATGCAAACCGGGGGAGAAGGCCCCGGAGCTCTATCCGGATTAGAGTTTTACGATACCATTGACATTGAAGAATATGCAAGACAAGCTGCAAGGGTGGCAGTGACCATGGTTAATGCAAAATACTGCCCGGGAGGAAGAATGCCGGTCATATTAGCCAACGGTTTCGGAGGGGTAATTTTCCATGAGGCATGCGGTCATGGCCTGGAAGCTACGTCGGTAGCCAAAGGAAACTCCGTATTTGCAGGAAAGTTAGGACAGAAGGTAGCCAATGAAAAGGTGACCGCCATTGACGACGGAACCATTCCCAATGCTTGGGGCTCCACAAATATCGACGACGAAGGAACCCCCACCCAAAGAAGAGTTTTAATCGAAAACGGCATTTTGAAAGGATATATGGTTGATATCCTCAATGGAAAACGGATGAATGCTGAATCCACCGGTAGCGGACGACGTCAGAATTTCCGTTATGCACCCACATCCCGGATGAGCAACACCTATATTGCACCGGGAAATGACACCTTCGAAGATATTATCGCCAACACCGAATATGGATTATATGCCGCCAAAATGGGAGGGGGATCAGTGAATCCTTCCACAGGGGAGTTTAATTTCTCTGTAGGGGAAGGATACCTGATCAAAAACGGAAAAATCGCCGAACCGGTACGGGGTGCCACTCTCATAGGAAAAGGAAATGAAGTCATCCAAAGAATTGACATGGTAGGGGACGACTTGGCTCTTGGCCAAGGGGTATGCGGCTCGGCCAGCGGTAATGTTCCTACTAATGTGGGACAACCGGTCATAAGAGTCAGTGAATTGATTGTAGGCGGAAGGAACGGTGATTCAAATGGATAAAAAAGCTTTAATGGATAAGATATTTGCAAAAGGAAAGCAATACGGTTTGAATGATATGGAGATTTACCACGGGAAAGACAACAGCTTTCGTGTAAAAATCTTCAAAGGCGAAATCGATAATTATAGTGTGTCTTCCTCTGAAGGATTGTCATTAAGGGGAGATTACAATGACCAAATGGGGTATTCCTATACTAGTATGTTGGATGAGTCCTCTGTGGACATGTTGGCCAAAAATGCCAAGGAAAACGCTCAAGTTTTGACCAATGAAGACCGGGAAGTGATTTTTGAAGGCTCAAAGGAGTACAAACTCAAAGAGACATATTCGGACAAATTGGATCGGGTTTCGGAAAAAGAAAAAATCGAATTTGCAAAAGAAATGGAAAGCAAAGCTTACGAATACGACAAACGGATTGAATTGGTTCCCTATTGCAGTTATGGGGACGGTTCGGACGAAGTAACTATTAAAAACACAAAAGGATTGGAGTTATCCTCAAGAAGCAATTTGGCATACTGCTATGTGAGTGTAACGGCAGCTCAAGGGAATGATCGAAAGAGCGGAACCGTTTATCGTTGCTCGGATGATTTTTATACCTTTAACCCTGGGGAAATTGCCAAGGAAGCTTGTGACAACGCCATTGCATTGTTAGGGGGACAGGGAAGCGGTGATTGATCTTTTCAGCGCTTGCTCGGATATTTTCAGTGCTGAAAATGTCCAAAAAGGTTTATCTTTATTAAAAGGAAAGTTGGGTACAACGGTTGCTTCCTCGAAAATCTCTTTCATTGATGACCCGTTTATCGATAAAGCGTCTGCATACAGGGCATTTGATGATGAAGGAGTGGCATGTCGGTATAAAAGGGTTGTGGACAAAGGTGTATTGACCACCTACTTCCACAATTTGAAGACTGCTTTGACCGAAGGTGTGGAAACCACCGGTAATGCATATAAATCATCGTATTCCTCCTCCATTTCCATCGCTCCCACCAATTTTTATATAGAAAACGGTGACACCGCAGTGAATCAAATGCTTCATATGATGAATACCGGAATTATGATTACGGAGATTGAAGGATTACACGCCGGGTTGAACACAGTATCCGGAGATTTTTCATTGTCAGCAAGAGGCTTTTATATAAGGAACGGGCAAAAGGAACATCCGGTGGAGCAAATCACCGTTTCGGGTAATTATCTGAAATTGTTAAAGGATGTGGCGGTTGTAGGCAACGACTTTAAATATGGTATGCCGGGTGGCGGCGGATACAAAGGAGCACCTTCTTTGCTGATCCAAAATCTTTCTATTGCAGGTGAATAAATATTATAAAAGATTATTGCAAATGCGAACGAATGTGGATAAAATAGGGTGGTACCGCTAAAGAAACCAATATTTCACATTGGCGGTACTAAACCGAAAGGAGTGTCACATGAAAAAGTTAAAAGTAGGACTGGTAGGAGTACGCAGAGGTTCCTCCTACTTGAGTGTATTCAACAACAATCCGAGAACCGAAATCGCAGCGGTTTGTGATTTGAAGCATGAGCCTTTGGTTGAAATTGCTAAACATTATAACCTTAAAGACAATATGTTGTTTACGGATTTCTACGATTTTATCAATGCAGATATTGATATTGTGGTTTTGGGAACTCCCATTCCCTTTCATGCGGAAGAAACGGTGGCGGCATTAGAAAGCAACAAGCATGTGTTGAGTGAAGTGACGGCTTCGGATACCATTGAAGGTTGTGAAAGAATACTAAGCGCTGCAAACCGTTCAAAGGCCAAGTACATGTTGGCTGAAAACTGCATCTACATGCATTTTTGCCAACAGTGGAAAAAGTACGTGGATGCCGGGAAACTAGGACCCATTTATTATGCAGAAGCTGATTATGTGCATGAAATAAGGAGTTTGGTCATTGATCCTGCGACAGACAGCCCTAATTGGAGAGCACAGCGTCCTCCCATTCATTACTGCTCCCACAGCTTAGGACCGTTGCTTTACTTGATGGATGACTATATCACCAAAGCAACATGCTCCGGTAAAAACAAAACCATCATCCGTGATGTTGGACCCGGTGCAATCGACATGCAAGTTGCATTGTACGAGACAGCCAAAGGTGCCACAATAAAAGTTTTAAGAAGCTCGGTGGCTACGAGAAAACCGGCTTTGTGTACATATGGCATTTATGGAAAAACCGGCT
>CALCRE010000235.1 GCA_937894465.1 uncultured Clostridia bacterium | reverse complement strand
GCAAAAGGTTTTTTTGAGTGGAAAACCCAAGAAAAGAAGAAAATAAAGACATATATCCGGATTCCCGGGCAAGAGGCCATGTACATAGCGGGTTTGTATGATGAGTTTGAATTACCCGGCAAGGGTAAGGTTTTTTGCTATACCATCATCACCACCCAAGCTTCCCATCAGGTGTCCCTCATTCATGACAGGATGCCGGCGATATTGGAAGAAAGACATTTGGGGTTATGGTTAAATGACCAAATATTTGCTCGCTACCGCAGTCATATGAACAAAATATTAATACCCTATGAAGGTCAATTGGAGTTTATTCCTGCCCAAGCAGGTTGATTTTATGCTAAATTTCTCATCAGCTCATTGATATTTCCGTTCATAATGCAATCAATGACTTTCTTTTCCGATACGGTTCGGATGATTCTAAATTGTTTATCACACACTTTCAGCATATGATACTTGTCTTTGTCCATTCTTTTGTATACTTCGAATACGGTGGCGTTTTCATTGACAATCATCTCCCTTACCTCATATACTTCCCCGGATTCGATTTTCTTTATTTTGTTCTGATAGCTTCGGTAGATCATATAAAACACCTCGCTGTCCACCTGGTTATAGCTTAAAAAGATATAGGTGGATATAAGTAATAGACTGACATTAAAAACATGAGACGCCAATTGGATGATGCTCAATGCAAACAAAACAGGCAATAAAGCAATTGTAATTCTCACAATGATTTTTTCACTTTTTATATAACCGGTATATCGTTGTATGAACAGCTTGAGCATATGGCTTCCGTCCAATGGTTTCATAGGTAGAATGTTAGTGACAAACATCAATATATTCATCAAAATGATATCATTGACCAAAAGGCTTTTTGGTTTGAATGCAATGGATATGAAGGTGAAAAAAAGTGCAAATACCAAATTAGTGAAAATTCCGGCTGAATAAACGATAAACATATGTTTTCGATCCAAGTCATACAGGTCAATGGCTGCACTGAATCCAGCGGCATATACCGTCATACTTTTGTATTTTGCCTTATAAATCGTCCCGGCAATGATATGGGCCAACTCATGAGCCATAGCGAAAAGCATGAATAAGATATACCGGAACAAATTCCCTGTCAACGCCATACAAAGCATGAAAGGAATTAAGAAAACTGAAACCTTGTATTTTTCATTTATTTTCAAAAATAATAAGTTTTTAATTTTCAACGCTTTCACCTAATAAACTGATGGGATTTGCACTGTTTCCTTGAATCCACAATTCAAAATGCACAATTTTTGTGGGTATATGGCTTGCGGTTTTTATCACCCCGATTTCATTTCCCCTTTTTAGCTGCGTTCCCACTGACACCTTGATTTCATCTAAATAGGAGTAAAGAGAATAAATGTCCGTGTCGTGCTGCAGAATGATATAGTTGCCGTAAAATCGGTTGTATCCGGTTTCGGCTACCGTTCCGTCATAACATGCAATGACTCCTGATTGCATGACAACGGCAATATCAACTCCGGGCTTTCCAATCACATAACGATTCACCGGATGATTTTCAAATTTTCCGTATGTAGTGATCTTACCGTTTACCGGTAACACAATGGACATTTGATTAGATTTACCATTTTTGTTGCGAAAAACAGATTCAGCATTCCCTGACAATTTTAAATGTAAAACTTCTTCCACATCTTGTTGATAATCGGAATGATACTGTTCTTTGATGACCACCATCAATTTGTTGGATTTTTCATTATTGACAAGCTTGATGGAGTAAATAAATACAAATATGATAAAGCAACACAAAATTTTAATCCATAGGTTGCTTAGAAATCGCAATTCCCGTTTTCTCTCAACTATATGCGGTACATCCTTTTCAAATAATTCTTCCATATAAATCCTCTTGTTTTTATTTTGTAGTCTAATTATATTATGATTGTCCTCAAGATATACCCGTTTGACATAATCATACTAAATTCGGTATGATATTATTTATGAAATATGAACGGAGAAACATATGAATCATTCAAGTCGAGCTTATGGAATTGTGTTGATTTTAATCATTGCTATACTTCTTTTTACCGCTTGTTCGGACGATACGGCACAAACCGAATCCGTGCAGGAAAATGCTTTGCGTTTGGTAAGCGAGTTAAACGCGGGAAATTACGAAAATGCTTATCGGGAGTTCCAATACGAACGTACCATGAAATTTTCTTTAGGTGCCGGTGCATTTAAAGACTTATGGACGGATTTGACCGATGAATACGGTCAACCCCGGGAAATACTTTCTTCTACGGTGAACACCGTGGGAAAGGATACCACTGTTTCCGTGATTGTACAACATGAAAAAGCACAAGTAATTGTTAATGTGATTTATAACTCAAATAATCGTATTTCCGGATTGGAATATGGTATCGTGGAAGAAGATGTGGATTGGGAACAAACTGGTGAAAACGATCCTTCTTTAGCACCGAATGAAACGTTATTATCCGTTGGAACCGATCAATTCCCCCTGAAAGCCATGCTATCGATTCCCTTGGAAGGGACAAAACCGTATCCTTTGGTTATTCTGGTACCCGGATCCGGTCCGAATGACATGGACGAAACAGTGGGTGTATGTACACCCTTCAAAGATATCGCAGAACAATTGAACAAAAACGGGATCGCTGTGTTGCGATTCAACAGCAGAGCATATGAATACCTGGACGAAATTGGGAAAAACATCGCCAACTTTACTCCTTATGAGGAAATCATTGAAGATGCAGTTGCCGTATACCATGATGCCAAAACATTGTACGACATTGATCCTGACCGAATCTATATTGCCGGGCACAGTATCGGCGGGTACTTTATTCCCCGTATTGCCGAGTACACTCCGGATGCCGCAGGCTATATTTTACTTGCAGCCAATGCATACCATATGGAGGATTTGATTTATCAGCAATATCGTTACCTGGTTCATATGGACGGTAAAGTTAAATTTGCTGAAAAGTTTGTGCTGGCTAGATATCAGAACATGACAAAACGGGTCAAGAATCTAAAAGAAGGTGACGATGTCAACCCCAGAAAATTGTATGGTGTGTATCCGAACTACTGGTTATATGCGAATAAATACAACGTGCTGGAGACGGTTAAGAAGATTGATCTTCCGGTCCTATTCCTGCAAGGAACAAGAGATTACCAAGTTTCCATCGATAACTTCAAGCTTTGGAAGCAAACCATGGAAGGCAAAGACAATGCGCAATTCATTCAATACGATAACTTAAATCACTTGTTCATGTATGGAGAGACCCCTTCCACACCGGATGAATACCAAACTAAGAAAAACGTAGACACCAAGGTCACTGATGATATTGCACGGTGGATTAAAGAGCAATAGCTTTACCGGATAAATCGCCTGATCGCTTCCTCAACAGTAGCATTCAGCGTTTGCCCGTGAGAAGCGGAATAGATTACAAGATTTTTGTGAAACTCCGGAGAAATACGTACATTAAAGCTTCCTCGATATGTTTTTTCCGGTTCTATACCTTTTTTTCTGCATAAATCAAGGTAATCATCAACAGAAGCTTGTATCTTGCTTCATTTGATACTCTGTAAGTTATTTGAGAGGATGTGGTTTATGACACGAGAACCACTAGTCTTACCGCTATTTGTCATATCGAATCCTATCGATTCAAGTGCGCTCTGCATTTCATCAAATGTAAAGTCTTTGGGTTTGCTTTTCAAAATAAAGGTATAACGTTCAGATGGAAAACGGGCTATAAGCCCGCTTTGTTTATTATTTCCGATATGATATCTTGTTGATATCCTCTGTAGATGAGGAAACGAACCAATTTATTTTTGAATTTTAGTTTCTCGTTAAAAGTCATCTTTTCCAATCCGAAGGGATCACCTTTTGAATCTGAATCCTCTGGTATGACCGATATCATTAACTTTTTAGAGCCGAAGCGTTTCAATACAGCGGAATATGCCCTGTCATACTCCATGTCGGTATAGGACTCCGTCAATCCTACAGTCATCTCTTCCGGTATGCCTCTTTGGTCCAGTTCGGTAATGATCAGGTTCAATGACTTGTCGGTTGTTTTCATTTTGCTTCTGATGTACCGTTTTGCATAATCCGGATCATCAATATACTTTTCCTGATCAAGGTATTGTAAAACCCTTTTAACCCCTTCGGTAGAAATATCGTTTTTGAGTAAAAAATCTTCAACCTGCTTACTCGTTCTTCTTTGACGCAACGCATATTTCAAACCTAGTGCAATTCCGCGGCGAACCTCAATCTGTAATTTGATTTCATTCAGCTCTTCAACGGTTATTTCGCTTTTATCATACAGTTGTAACCTGATATAGTCTTCTTCATCGACAGAGAACAAGTATTCACCGTCTATGTAAAGCTCATAACCGTCTTTGTTCGGTTCATGCGTTTGAATCGTTAACTTCATTAACCGGATCCTCGTCACTGCTTCCGTTTTTGATCAACCCGAAATTATTTCTGACCTTTATTTCAACATCCTTTGCTTTATCCGGATTGTCGATCAAAAATTGCTTTGCATTCTCACGGCCTTGCCCGATTCGAACATCTTCATATGAATACCAAGAACCGCTCTTGTTGATGATATTCAACTCCGCTGCAATGTCCAACAGGTCTCCTTCTTTTGATATCCCTTTTCCGTATATAATGTCGAATTCAGCTTGTTTAAAAGGAGGTGCAATTTTATTTTTAACAATCTTTACTCTTGTCCTGTTTCCAATAATCTCATTGTCTTTCTTTAAAGAATCCACTCTACGAACATCCATTCTCACCGAGGAATAAAACTTCAATGCTCGTCCTCCGGGTGTTACTTCAGGATTTCCGAACATAACGCCGACTTTTTCTCTCAATTGATTGATAAATATCGCCGTGGTATGTGATTTGCTTATGACGCCGGCTAACTTTCTCAGTGCTTGGGACATCAATCGTGCTTGCAGACCAATATGAGAATCCCCCATTTCACCGTCAATTTCTGCTTTTGGTACTAATGCAGCAACCGAGTCGATTACAATAATATCAATAGCACCGCTTCGTACCAAAGCTTCGCATATTTCCAATGCTTGTTCACCGGTATCCGGCTGGGATACAATCAAGTTATCAGTGTCCACGCCAAGTGCTTTTGCGTAATGAGGATCCAATGCATGTTCGGCGTCGATGAAAGCCGCTTCTCCCCCGGCTTTTTGTGCTTCTGCAATCATATGCAATGCAACGGTGGTTTTACCGGACGATTCCGGACCGTACACTTCAACGATTCTACCTCTCGGTACACCACCGATACCTAAAGCAATATCCAAACCGATGGAACCTGTCGATATTGAATCTATACTCAAGTGGGTGCTGTCTCCTAATTTCATTACCGAGCCTTTGCCGAATTGCTTTTCGATTTGAGCAATTGCCATTTCAAGCGCTTTTTTCTTTTCTATCATTTCACACCTCTAAAACGAATGTTCTTATTTACCATTATACCCCTACCCATATGCTTCGTCAAGTTATAAATGACCTGCATCATAATTCAGTATTTTTTTGTCGTTCTTTGTCATATTTTTTTTGTTTGCGCTTTATAATTCGCTCCGTAACATCCCAAATGTCCTTGGAACGAAGCAATACCATACACAGGAAATAAGATACAATACCTAAAGCAGCCTGGAATAACAAGACGATCACTTGTATGATTTTACTGTCATAATAGATTTGTATATCAATCGCCATAGGCAATAAATACTTTTCCGATACTAATAATACAATCGACATCACTACGGAGGACAGGATCATTTTTAAACTCTCTATAGCCATTTGCTTTTTATTTCTTAATATATTCATCTTTTTGTGCATGGAACCTGCCAAAATGACCATGTTGACACAAGCTGCAAGAGAATATGCCAAAGCAATACCCCTTACCCCCAAATTGGTATATTTGTATATTAGAATTGCCGAACTGATATTGACAATAATTGCAACAATCCCGGATATGAGTGGTGTTATAGCATCCTTCACAGAGAAAAAGGATCTGTTCATGATTGTATTTATGGATTGTGCAACCAAGGCAATGGCATAGACCGCTAAAATTCTTGCTGTTAAATTGATATCCGCCTCTGTGAGCTTATCGGAAAACTTAAATAATGTTCGAATAACGGGATTTGCGAGAATAGCAAGTCCAAAAGCCGAAGGAACGGAAAGCATAAGAACTGTACGCAACGCTTTATTAAATTTTTGTATGAATTCATCATGTTTGGTAGCAGCATATAAAGCGGAAAGTATGGGAAGCATAGCCACTCCCATGGATTGGGCAATAATACCCAAGGGCATTTGCCATGTCTTATTTGCCAAACTTAAAGCTGTTACGCTGCCTTCTGCGAAATTAGTAGACACTGAGTTTGATATGATGATATTAACTTGCATTACTGAAGTTGTCATCAAAGACGGTATGGCCAATTTCATCATCTGATGAAATCCCTTGTGTTTAAAATACAGTGTAGGTCTATAAAATTTCAGGTGCTTCATTGTAAACAACACTTGGAATAAAAAATAGAACAAAGAGCTGAGTACAACTCCCCAAACAACTCGTATAACACCATAATTCGTGTCCGGATTTTCATTACTTAAAAAATAGATGCTCAAGATACATAACAGATTGTACAAGCATGGACCATAGGCTGCAACCACAAACTTTTGATAAGAATTCATGATTCCGTTGCATAATCCGGCCAACATTAAAAAACAAACAGAGGGGAATAAAATCCGTGTTAATTGAACGGATAAATCAAATACTTCCTTATTGCTTTCTTTGTAGCCGGGGGCAATCAAATTCATGAGTTGCGGAGCAAAAATTATGCCAAGTATGCTGACAAACACCATGGCGATAAAAGTCACGTTTATAAAGGTACCGACTGCCTTCCAGCCTTCTTTTTCATCGTCTTTTTCTATATAGCCCGCCAACATGGGAATCAAAGCTGCAGCGATAGCGCCTCCTACAAGCAAGCTGTACATTAAATCCGGTAATAAAAATGCCAAATTGTACGCATCGGTAACAACATTCATTCCGCCTAATCTTTCAGGAATCAGCATTGTTCTGACAAAACCGAGTATTCTACTCAAAACAACCGATACCATAATCATAAGCGCATTACCGGTCATGTTATTCTTTTTTTCTATGCCCAAATTTTTCACCAAATCCTTTATTACTCGAGGCCTGACAAATATCGTCTGATCATATCCAATGCATGGAGCACGGCATTTGTACGAATTCTTGAACGTTCTCCCCACAAATTCAGTTTTATTACCCGACTTTGATGGGCCGTAACCAGTGCAATATATACCAATCCAACCGGTTTTTCCGATGAGCCACCCCCGGGTCCGGCAATACCGGTCACGGATAATGCGATGTCGGACTTTGCTTTCGTTAGGGCTCCTTTGGCCATTTCGAGTGCGCATTGCTCACTGACTGCTCCGAAACGTGTCAAAGTTTCTTTTGAAACACCTAATATATCCATTTTCATTTCATTGGAATAGGTGTTGAATCCGCCTTTAAATACTTCGGATATCCCGGGATAATCCGTTAAAGCGGCGCTGATTAATCCTCCCGTACAAGATTCTGCCAATGATATGGTTGTATTGCTTTTGAGCAACAAATCACATACCACTTGATATAATTCTTCGTTTTGGGTTGAATATATTGTGTCGCCCAATCTTTTTTTGATTTCATCGATTACCGGTTGCATCAATCGTTCTGCTTCACCCTCTTCAGAATAACGGGCGGTAATCCGCAACGTTACTTGCCCTACCGAAGCATAAGGAGCGATGGTGGGATTATCTTGTTTGACCACCAAATCCTCAATACAATCTTCCATGGCTGACTCGCCTATACCAAAAATCCTCAAATACACTGATTTAAGCTTCTGTCCGCCTTTTTGGGCCAAATACGGCATGATACTGTCCACAAACATAGGCCTTAACTCGTTAGGTGGTCCGGGAAGCATGATTATGGTTTTGTTTTCATGTTCTACAATACATCCCGGTGCGGTGCCGTTAGCATTTCTAACAATGATAGAACCTTCCGGAAAGCATGCCTGCTTTTTATTATTCGGAGTCATCACACGATTGTGGCTTTTGAAAAACGCTTCTATATCCAAAATACATTGGGAATCACACACCAGTGGTTTTCCTACGATTTCTGATATGGTTTCCCGTGTGATGTCGTCATTGGTTGGTCCTAGCCCACCGGTGGTAATGACGATATCGGCTCTTTTCAATGCATTTTGAACACATTCAATAATTCGTTCCCGATTGTCGCCGACGACGGTATGATAATTTACGTATATACCGATGTCCGGCAATCTGCCGGATATAAATTGTGCATCAGTATTGGCAATTTGCCCCATCAATAACTCTGTACCTATTGAAACTATTTCAGCTACCATTTATTTAAAACCTCCGGATTACATAGCATACGCATGGATAGAATCCAAAACTTCATAGCCTGCTTCTTGAAGCAGCTTCGCTGATGTTTCCGGTGTTTCGGTTCTTAAGACAACCTGAGCTTTTCCCTGGCTCTTTCCGATAAATGCATATATATATTCAATTCCAATGTTGTTCTTCCCTATAATCGATAATGCTCTGGACAAACCTCCGGGTTGGTCGTCCACGGTCAAAGCAATAACATCTGTGATAGTGACAGTGAATCCGTTTTCCCTCAATACACTTCCCGCTTGATCAGGATCACTTAAAATCATTCTTAATATCCCGAAGTCTGTTGTATCCGCTATTGAAAGGGCTCTGATATTAATACCTTCATCAGCCAGACACTTGGTAACCTTTTCAATTCTACCCCTCTTGTTCTCCAGAAAAACGGAAACTTGCTTAATCAACATGGTATACCTCCTTGGACATTTTGGATGCCTTTATTATATCATATAACAGAATTTATGAAAATATCTCCATGACACTTTCACATATTCAAGATATTTTACCTGTTAGCATGCCCCATCCGGAGTACATTATCTTTTTTCCTTTCGAAGGTCGATCACGCGCTTAGCTTTCCCTTCACTTCTTTGTATGGTTTTGGGTTCTACTAAAGTGATTTTTGAGGAGATTCCCAAAGTACTTTCCAGGTTCATTTTTATCTTCTTTTCGACATCTTCAAGTTTTCTGACTTGGTCGGAAAACATTTCTTGCGTCATTTCAACTTGGACTTCCATGATATCCAAAGAACCGACACGATCCACAATGATTTGGTAATGAGGTGCCGTATCGCCGATTTCCAGTAAAACACTTTCTATTTGAGACGGGAACACATTAACTCCTCGAATAATGAGCATATCGTCACTTCTGCCGGCAACTCTGGACATACGTGTCAAAGTTCTGCCGCAGTCACATTTTTCGTAATGTAATGTAGATATATCTCTCGTTCTGTAACGTAACAAAGGAAGGGCTTCTTTTGTGACAGTGGTGAATACAAGCTCTCCTTGTATGTTTTCACCTAAGGGTTGTAAGCTTTCAGGGTCAATAACTTCCGGAATGTAATAGTCTTCGTTTACGTGCAAACCACATTTGGCAGGGCATTCTGAAGAAACACCCGGCCCCATGATTTCACTTAAACCGTATATGTCAATCGCAAGTATCCCCAGCTTTTCCTCTATATCTTTTCTCATTTGGTCCGTCCATGGTTCCGCACCGAAGCATCCTGCTTTTAATTTCAAGCTTTTAGGGTCAATGCCCATTTCTTCCATGGTTTCAGCCACATACAAAATATAGGAAGGGGTGCAAGCGATCATGGTGGTGCCAAAGTCTTGCATAAGCATAATTTGCTTTTTTGTATTTCCACCGGAGATAGGAATAACAGCTGCACCTAATTTTTCTGCACCATAATGAGCGCCTAACCCTCCGGTGAATAATCCATATCCATATGCAACTTGAATAATGTCATTTTTCGTACCACCGGCACAGGCAAATGTCCTGGCCATTGTTTCAGCCCAGCAATCGATGTCATTTTTGGTATATCCCACAACTGTAGGCTTTCCTGTGGTTCCGGAGGAAGCATGTATACGGATCACATCTTCCATGGGTGCCGCAAATAAACCAAAAGGGTAATTATCTCTTAAATCTTGTTTTGTGGTAAATGGTAATTTGGTGATATCATCCACAGATTGAATGTCTCCCGGGAGAACACCTAACTCATCCATTTTCTTTTTGTAAAAAGGTACATTGTTGTATACTCGATGAACGGTTTTGATCAATCGTTCGGATTGCACCTTTCTCATTTCTTCCCTTGACATGCTTTCACATTTTTCATTAAAGCAATTCATTTTATGAAACCTCCAATACATTCTAAAACCATTTTATAAAACATTAAAAAAACTTCGTCTCTAGAGACGAAGTCATATTTTTCGCGGTACCACTCTTATTCCCGACTTGCAAATTAAATTGTGTCATCAGGCACTCTTCTTCTAACGATCTGTCGACCGGCATTTCTTAATTAAAATTCGGAAATGCAGCTCCCGTATGAAATTTCAACATAACCATTGCCCTGAAAAGCTCTCAGTCTCGACTTTTCTCCCTGTCGGGATTCTTTATGTTTACTTTGTACGTTCACAGCTATTAACAATATATTTCAATATTATATGCAAATCAATTTAGTTTGTCAATTAAAAAAATTTGGAATGTAATTTACGTGATTTATACTGTTAGTGCAGTTTTATTTAATTTTCTTTGAATGATACTCCGTAGTGCTCTATAAAAAAGAGTGTGTATTGCTTTATAAAATCCTCAATGATTTGCCTGTCGCTTTCTTTGAATTTTTCTTGATAATATTTCAAAGCTTCATCAATGTTTCGTGTTTTGTCTATGGTTTTTAAAAGGTTATCGTATTCCGAGTTATATTCATTCATGAGAATTTGAAACTCCAACAATTCATCTTCTGATGGATTTAGGACTTGCTCTCCACTCGTCAAAACTTGTCTTTGTAAAGGTGTATATTGTCTTTTCTTCATGACATCACCGAGAGAAACTCCGGGTATATTAAAATTATCCAAATACGGATTGATGAAAAAAGAAAATCCCTTCCACTTGTAAATCACATTATTGGACAAATCCACATAGATACGACCGGCATCATCTTTGTAATAATTGACATCCTGAAACTCGGTAACTTTGTTGAGCGAGTCTCTTTTTTCATGCGTAATTAAAAGCTGATAGTAGTTATCCTTGTCTTTTGCATCGGCAAATTCAAGCTCGTAACTTATTGCCCGGACGTTGTTTATTACGCTTAAGCCCATGCTGTCTATGCTGAGTATTTTGGTGGCCTCAGGCACT
>CALCRE010000234.1 GCA_937894465.1 uncultured Clostridia bacterium | reverse complement strand
CGCTTGAAAACGCCGATTTGCTCTATATTTCACGCTCGCTCTTCAAAACTGATTAGTCGCAACAGGAACTGTTATCATCATCTATTCCCTTCAAAGATGAAAAAAGCTCGGTAATCCTTTTATGTGGATTACCAAGCCTTGTAAACCGTATCTTAGTTGACCTTTTCCATCAGTATATTTTCGCTTTTGGTTTGTGCAGGATACGTAAAGCCATACCACTTTTCAACATATTGCTTATCACCAATCAGTCCTATAATATCCGTACCTCTCCAATTATTGAATACATGAATACCATCACAACCCTCATTATAGAGAACCCAAGCTCGCTCCAAATATTGTTCCGGAGTAACGTAACTGTGTCCTAAATCCACTTTTACACCCTTTTTAATCAAATCCTCCTCCTGCTTGGTCAAGTCATGACCGGCCAAATAGTGGTTGATTCCGCCATACAATAAAACGTCACTGTCTTTCACCAGCTCCACGAAAGGCTTGATGTCAAAGAAATTCTCATATCCTATTGTGGAAGGGGTTAATATATCAATATACTTGTTATCAATCCATGTTTTTAAATCAAATCCATATGCTTTCCATCCGGTTTCCGGAATTCGAACGGATATTTTCTTGTCCGGAAGCTTCTCCCGGAGATTTTTCATAAAGTCATTATATACACCGGCTTTATAGGTAACCCAGCTTTCTTTTTGAGTTTCATCCAACTCCTTCCTCGGGTCGAATCCGTATTCTTCCATAAACGGTTCCACCAGTTCGTCTTCATAACCCACGCAGTCCGGATATCTGTTAAAGTCCAAGTTCACACCGTCCACACCATCGAAGGATGCCGCTTCGATCAAAATATCCGTAATAAGATCCCGAATGGTTTGAGAAGCATAGCTAATGTTTTTCGTGTATCCGCCACCGGCGTTCTTTATGCGGTAATCGGCGTATTGATCATATATATTACCATTAAGCCAAGGATAAGTCGCCGGATCATAAAAAGCATTCATACGGAGGGACGCAAATGTCTTGATTCCATATTCATCCGCTCTTAATGCCACTTCTTGAACAGGAATGATATTAGATTTAGAAAAGTTCATGATTTGATTCACACCTGTTTTGTCCCCATCTCGCATCAGGTTATCCTTCGCATGCTGACTGATATTCTCAAAGGGTTTGCCGGCAATCTCACTGTTGTGGTTTAAGGCGAATGTGGTTCCCAGACAAAATTCAAGAATGCCCACTTCCTTGTCTTTATAGATATCCACTGCTCTTTGTAAAAGAGACTGTGTATCCGGGTAATAGCCGGAGCCAAAGTCCGAGTATCCGTCGTTATTAAAAATCGCTCGTTTCACACCGTCGGAAGGTGCTTGCCATACTTTGATTTGCTCATCCGTCAAGCCAATGAACTTAATATAAGCCACACGGGCTTTCTTAGGATTTACAGCTCGAAGCTTTATTTTCTGTCCGGAAAAATTTGCCGCTCCCAAGAATACTTCCTTGATAGTACCTTCACCTACCTCATCCTTGGGTAAAAAGATGGTTTTTTCCACTTCCACTTCAATGAATCCTTCCCCGAAATCCACACCTATTTGTTGTGTTCCATTTAAATATCCCATCACAACACCGAACCATCCTACTACTTCCACCGGAATTTCAAGTCCCTCTGTGGAAGGCTTGGAGTCAAGAGCATAATACACTTCATCGTTGCCGTTATATCTGTAATGAACGAGCTTCCACCCTGCGCCCTCATAGTTATCGATTCTTTCCATCTGGTCAAACAAATGAGTTACTCCCGGAACTGAGGTGATCTGACCGCCTTTTGGAACAATCTCCACCGATTCAGATACATTTATCTTTCTGTTGTATTCATATATAATCGAATTATCACGAACCAAGAAGGCACTTAATTTCAACACGCCGGTTTGATTCTTAGCATTCATATGGATATATGCATTTTTTGATGTCAACTTGACACTGGTCTCGGAAATAATGTCATTTCCAGACATCAAAAACAGATTGATCTGAGTTTTACCGTCCGAGATCCATTCACTTTGAATATCCGACACTTTTGCCGTCAGCAATAGATCTGTGCTGTCGGCTCTAGGCATTGCATTGATAAATACAATATGAGGATCACTTTCAATCCAATCCGGTATATCCCCTAAGCTAAATCCGATATGGTCAATAATGACGTGATTTTTACCTGACTCAATGTTCAAAGGAACATTTCGAATATGAATGCCGTCGGGAGCCTCTGCGGTTGACCAGGTTCCATCAAATTGGCCGATCAGCCTGCCATCTAACAATACATACACTTTCGATGCGCCGTTATAGATGAATCGCCATGTGTTATATCCGCTTAAACCTTCTACACGAAGAGGTTTTTGGGTGTTGGCATTTCCTTGTTGTCCATATATGTAACCATCCGCATTCACAGCTATGTAGAAACGTTTTGATTGTGCAAATATATCAAAAACCAGACCTCTCCATTCTTTATTGGAAGCAGGATGGAGCAAGTCCTTGACATCCATACGGATTTCAAAGGTCCAAGGCCCGTCGCCAATTTCTAAATTCTTACTCATGGATGCATATGTACCGGTCTCCCTGTCGGCATACAGTCCGAAAGTTCCCGGTTCCACTTGAAAGTCTCCATATACACTTTTAGAATCTGCAATGATGACCTGATCGGAAACGCCGGACAAATTCCATTCGTTTTCTTCTAAAGAGTCACAGGAATCGAAAAACAGATAATCCATATCAGGATCTCTATAACTGATCTGCTGGGTCTCAAGAGGTTCGGAAACCGTAGTCTCACTGACGGTTTCGTTTGTATCCGTCACCAAGCCGGTATCAGCTCCGGATCCGCAAGCGCTTAGAAATATATAGGATATGACGAACAAGTATATCAGTACTCTTCTCATACAGCCCTCCAATTATTTTTCCTTTATCTTTGTATTATAATCTTTCATGTCCTTTTATGCAAACCATGCCTGTTCACATGCCTTTTAACCTGTGCTATAATATACCCTTGGAAAGGTGACATTTGAATGAAATATATAGCCATTAAGAACTTGACATTTTCATACGGTGACAACACCATATTCAGTGAAGCGACGGCGGACATTAACAACGATTCTAAAATAGGAGTGGTGGGTTTAAACGGTTCCGGGAAAACAACCTTGTTTCATCTCATCCAAAGGAAGCTTGAACCTGAAATAGGCTCTGTCTCCATTGCCCCCGGTGTAACCATTGGGACATTGGAACAGGATTTGCATTTGGATGAAGATCTGACTATTTGGGAAGAAGGATTAAAAGCTTTTGAACATGTCATTGAAATAGAGAAACAAATTGAGGAATTTCAACAATTGTTGCATAAGGCGGAAGACCCGAAGGAACAAGTCAGGTTAATCAATCATATAAGCCGCTTGAACGAGGAGTTTGAACGGTTGAGAGGGTATGAGTACCAATCTCGAACCAAGGGTATTTTACGAGGTTTAGGATTTGATCAAGACAGTTTTTCATTGAAGGTTTCGTCTTTGAGCGGCGGACAGAAAACCCGCTTCGCACTGGCTAAGCTTCTGTTGTCCAAACCTGACCTTTTATTGTTGGACGAGCCCACAAACCACTTGGACATTGACTCCATCAGTTGGCTGGAGGATTTTTTAAAAAGCTATACCGGAGCCTTACTGGTGATTTCCCATGATCGATATTTTTTAGATAAAGTCGTCACAGGGATTATCCATATTTCCAATCAAAAATTAAATGAATACAATGGGAACTACACCGAATACATCAAAAAGAGAGACAAGCGGTATGAAATACAGGCTCACCATTACAAGACACAGCAAGCAAAGATCTTGAAAATTGAGAAGTTTATCGAAAAACAACACCAATGGAATCGGGAAAGAAACATTATTGCAGCGGAAAGCAGAATGAAGATGTTGGATAAAATGGAACGGATCGATAAACCTGTTACCCGCGAAAAGAAGATTGACATACGTCTGAAAACCGATGTGGTATCTTCTAATGATGTACTTTGGGTGGAGGGTCTGTATAAATCTTACAGTAAGAATCACTTGTTTTCAGATTTGTCTTTTGAAATCAAAAGAGGCGAAAAAGTGTTTGTCACAGGCCCTAACGGCTGCGGAAAAACCACTTTGTTAAAAATTATTGCCGAGAAAATAAAGCCGGACAAAGGAGAATCCCATATAGCCAGGACCATCAAGACCGCATACTTCGATCAAGAGTTGGAGGACTTGGATCCGGATAATACCATCATCGACGAAGTATGGGGAGGTAATGAGAAAGTAACTGAAACCCAAATAAGAAATATGTTGGCCGCCTTTTTGTTTACAGGGGATGATGTTAATAAGGTCATCGGCACATTAAGCGGCGGAGAAAAAACGAGGGTAAGCATTGTAAAGTTGTTGTACACCGATGCGGATTTTTTGATTTTGGACGAGCCCACCAACAACTTGGACATTGCATCGAGGGAAGTGCTGGAAAACGCTTTGGCGGAATTTGAAGGGGCGGTTTTATGCGTATCTCATGACCGATACTTTGTACAAAAACTTGGAACAAGATTTTTGCATTTTGGCAAAGAAGGTATAACTGATTTTACCGGAGATTATGACACATGGCAAAACCGATTGGCACAAACCGAGGAACAAAACGGTAGTCAGAAGGTTGAGAAATCCAAAGGTGCGTTAGATTATCAACGAAGAAAAGAACTACAAAGCGAATATCGAAAGATAAAGAATGCACTTGACAAACTTGAAAAGGAAATCGAGGAGCTTGAAGCACAGATCGATACGATTCAAACCGATATGTCAGACCCGGATCGTTCGTCCGACCATGAGCATTTGGGAAGATTACAAATGTTATTGGACGAACAATCCGGTATATTGGAAGAAAAGTATGAGCAGTGGGCTTCCAAGGAAGAAGAACACAATTCATTCCTCCGGGAAAACGGCGAAATCACTCCTTGAAGTAATCATCAATTCCGGCTTTAATAGCCTGAGCGATTTTTTGCCTGTAATCACTATCCTGCAATAACTTCTCTTCTTCTTGATTGGATAAAAATCCACATTCAACGATACAAATGGTTTTCGCATTGTTCTTAAGAATAATCAGCTCTTGCTTGGTTCCCTGAGGCTCCCTTTCATTATTCGGATCCACTAATTGCTTGATCTGATTTTGTATACTGTCGGCAAGCTTTTTAGAATCATTGCTTTTGACCGGATAGAATGTTTGGGCACCAAAGTACTTCGTCTGACCAAACTTATTCATATGGATGCTGACAATGATGTTCGCGTCCGTTTCATCCATCATTCTTTTTCGATTGTTCAAGTCTTCTCTTCTTTTAGCGGTATAACCGGGTGTATCGTCAGGGTAGTGCAATGTATCGGTCTCCCTGGTCATGACCACTTCATACCCGAATTCTTCCAAAAGAGTTTTTAACTTAAAAGCAACATCCAGGTTCAAATCCTTTTCTCTGACCCCGGAATAATCGCTGACCGCACCCGGATCTTCTCCCCCGTGACCCGGGTCTAACATAATCTTAATCGGCTTGTAAGCGATATTCGAAACCGGCGCAGTGTTTCCCGATGCATAGGTCAATCCGAAAATCGAGACCGCCAACAACAAAACAAGTAGTACCAATAAGATGTTGTGTTTTCTGATAACAATAAACATATAATCACCAACCCATAGAAATCTTTGTACTATTCTATTCAGTTATGAGCCGGTACATGCATAGTTTTCAGAAAAGATCCACTCTTCCCCCCAAAGCTTTGATACAATGCAATATTTCATAATAGCTCTCTCGGGACAACTCACTTTTATGATGATCCAACCAAGTATTCAGAAAGGCGACTCCCCGTATGTCGTTATATTCTGCAATACACAGTGCACCCAATTCCTTGTTGTCCATTCTTAAAAAGGCCGTCTTCAAGCAATTGAATGTATCCGGTTCCTTATGAATTCTTCCTAACTGTGACAAGGCCTGTAACAAATATTCTATATTGTTATTCACCGTTTGAGCTTTATTGATGCTCTCTATCATAGGATCCATTGCAGAAAGCCCCATATCCATCAATCCCTCTGCCGTACTTTCAATAAACAATTCCTCATGAGAGGGCAGCTGCTCAATGTATGAAACCAAAGAAGGAATGTAATCAATCTTTTGAAGCCTTCCCAAAGCTTTTGCCGCTTGAATACTGATGTATACATTCGGTTGATCTTTTCTTTCCATCATATCGAATGCATTCTTAGCCAAATATTCGCCTGCTTGTTGTTCAAACCGGTCTAATGCGATCAATACGGCCATAGGCATGGGAAAATCACTTTCACATAATTTTTCAAACAATTTAGTTAATCCATGAAAGTCAAGAGTCATCAACCGGTCATTGACGGATTCATTCTTGTCAGGAATCACCGAATCTGCCCATTCTTGTTGGCAACCATCCAAGATATGCTCAAACTCCGGGCTGTCATAATCGGCATTTGGATGATCTTCATAAGCTTTTTCACATAGTCGGTTATATAAGGTTAATAAGTATTCGTTCATATAATACCAGGCACGGAAACCCATCACCTTTAGGCGGTGGGAGGAAGTGCCATCCTCCTTCTT
>CALCRE010000233.1 GCA_937894465.1 uncultured Clostridia bacterium | reverse complement strand
GGATCGGTTCGGCAATCCGCTTAAGGAAGAAAAGATACATTTGAATATGTATAATTGGTCTTCCGATCAAGTAACGGCATCCGTAGGAGATGTATCAAAGTATATCGTAGGAAAAGCCGTTGACACTCAAAAACCGATCGTAATAGAAAAGTTGGATTTTACTCGGAAGAAAGCCGCTTTGGGTGAGGAATCCGGAAAGTATTCAAGGATGATATCGGGATTTGCATATTCGAAGTTCAAGGAAATGCTCAGGGCGAGGGCGGTTAAGTATGGTGTGGAAGTCATCGAGGTCAACCCGTCCTATACATCCGTTATAGGTCAGATGAAATTCATGAAAAGATACGGGTTATCTTCCCACGGTTCTGCAGCATGTGTCATAGCAAGACACGGGATGGGGCTTAAACTCGAGAAACCGGTGTACGATAGTGTATTAGGTAACTTTAGGAAGCATGTCAATCACAAACCAAGAAAATCCAGATGGGCATCCATATCCTATTATATAAAGAGGAAGTATAGTTTTCACGAAAGAATGGCACTTTTAAAGTTAGGCAGTTAAAATTAACATATGGTAAAGACAGTAGGAGTATATAGCTGTTTCCGGGATGGCGCCCCTGTTATGCTTGTAAAGATATAACTTGGCACGTATATTCGGAATGGGACTAATTTCGATATCTTATTGTAACCTTACCGTATTTTTCGAGTGCGGCTAACAGCCGGGTCAAAGTATTCCTTGGATTGGTCTTAAGCTCACGCTTATTGCTCAATCTTTGTGACCACCCCCTGTTTCGTTTGGTTTGGCGACCGGACAAAATAAGGTGGCTTTGACTTGAGGGCGAGATTCCCTCACGCGAATCCACAAAAAGCACTGTTCGTTTGTGGTCATACAGGGCAACCTGTAGAAGAATATATGATGTATAGTACATGTGACTATGTTTGATTATATTATTAGGAACGGTTATACAACCCAACGGAAGGTGAAATATATTATGATCGCATACCCTTGAGTCTATTGGACAAAAAATCAGTTTATAAACATGTTTCAGTTGTCTTTCAAGATTATGTGAAATATCTTCTCACCATAAGAGAGAACATAGGATTCGGTGAACTTGATCAACTATATAACGATGACAGATTAAATGATGTCATATATGAAAACGGGTTGTATGAGGTTGTTCAACAATTACCCAACGGGCTTGACACAAGGCTTGGAAAGGAATTTGGCGGAGAAGAGCTCTCCATAGGACAATGGCAGAGAATTGCCATCGCAAGAGGTCATGTGAGAAACAGTACCATCATTGTATTGGATGAACCGACCGCTTCACTTGACCCCGTTATAGAAGCTCAAGTATATGCAAAGTTCTTGAATCTTTCTAAAAACAAAATATCAGTGATCATCTCCCATCGTGTCGGTTCGGCATCCCTCGCCCACCGTATTCTTGTTATGAAAACCGGTAAAATAATAGAAGACGGGTCCCATACCGAATTAATGCAAAAAGATGGTGAATATGCCCGGTTGTTTAAGCTCCAAGCTCAGTGGTATGTTTAAAGCTCAAAACATTCCACATGAATGTCTGTATGAACTCATAAACGAAAAGTTTTGCTTTACAACCGTTCTAAAGCAATCCCGATAATCTTATCCGCATAATCCGCCATAAACAATGGAATATTCAGAAGGTCATCATCTAGGCGTAGGTTGTTAAGTGAAAACCGGACACGAAGTTTTACCTTATCACCGTACTTTTCTTTGTACTTTTTTAGACTCCGGCTTTCCACATTACTCTCCGGTTTTACTTCCACCGGTAAAATATCGTTTTCTCTTTGTATCAGGAAGTCTACTTCATATCTAGGATTTTCTACAGTCCAATAACGAGGCAGAGCTTCAAACTGGTTTCCCAGAGCTTGCAGGACATAATTTTCACTCAAAGCCCCCTTGAACTCAACAAATAGCCTATTACCCTCACCAAAAGCTGACGGTGCTAAGAGAGCTAACCTTCGTAACAATCCTACATCCACCATATATAACTTGAAGGCAGACAAATCACCATAAGCCGAAATAGGTAACCCCGGAGCAGTGCTACGATATATCTTATATGTCAAATTGGCATCGCAAAGCCATTGCAGGGCATCCTCATATTCTCTGGCTCGTGCACCTTCTTTTATGACTTTATAGATAAATTTTTTGTTTTCTCTAGCTAGTTGTGAGGGTATTGACTTCCATATCATCGATATCTTCGGAAAGTCCTTCGGGTCAAGGTGTTTGGCAAAATCCCTTTCATATGCTCCCAGAATATTAGATAGTACCTGCTGCATAAGCTCTACGTCCCGGTCTTGCGTCCAAGAGCGTACAGATTCCGGCATACCACCTGTTACGAAATACATTTTAAGCTTTTCGTATAATGGATTGAAAAAAGCTTCCGGCATTGGCTCAATCTTTTCTATGTTATCCATGTAAGCAGCGAAGTTACCGTCACCATTTGCTATCAAAAATTCCGTAAAGGTCATTGGCATCATTTCCAAGAAATCTACTTTTCCAACCAGAAAAGAAGCAGGTTTAGAAAGAGCAATGCCCAATAGCGATCCTGCACAAACCACGTGATAATGGGGGGTGTTCTCACAAAAGTACTTTAGTGTATTTAAGGCCTTTGGACATTCTTGAATTTCATCAAAAACAATGAGAGTATTCTCGGGGTTATCCCGTTTAATGATTTCACCGCTTGCCATCATCAAGTTTTGCAGAATGCGCTCCACATCCTTGGTGCTTTCAAAGAACTGATTGTACTCCGGGTGCTCGTCAAAGTTGAAATAAGCCATATTTTCATAATGGCGTTTTGCAAATTCCTTGATGATCCACGTTTTTCCTACCTGACGCACGCCTTTTAAAATAAGGGGCTTTCGATGTTTGGAGTTTTTCCAGTGCAGCAGTTTTTGCATAACTACTCTCTCCATAGTACCACCTCCAAAATAACACATTATTATATACATTTAGAGTAATTAAATCACACTTTCATTTAATAGTATAACCACATTTCTAACTTTAATCAACAATATCACATTATATTAAGCCATTTAGTGATAATTCCCACACTTTTATTTATATTTAATGAGTATAGCATCCATTTTGATTGATTTATGCAAAGAATAGCGTTGAAGCAACAAGTCAGAACTTATGGATTCCACCCTAAGATACTGCAATATCAATTCAACATATTGCTCAATGCGAAATAACTGCTCCAACATTTCGGCATTCATATCGTTTTTCTCTGATTGCAAAACCAAGCCACAGCGGCAATGGGTGTCTTGATTGGATGATGACCCGGATTCTATCATCATGAACAATTCCGTAACAATATTTAAAATCTTGTTCCATGATGTTTTTGGATTCAGGGAATGTAAAGCCCGTTAACAATATGCTTTCTTTTAAATGATTTAGCTCCTTATGTCTTTTGTAAATGACCGTAAAATTTAAAATGCCTATAATAAGCAAAACTACGTTAATCAACACGCCGATGTAGACAAAAGGTTCATACGGTAACGAATACAAATAGAAAACAGAAAGAAATAAAGTGACACAAAAAAATGAGCCATATGGCCCTCTTGTTATACTTCATGAACAAACCGAAGACATTTAAATATCTTTTCATCTATGATTCCACCATATACCCCAATCCCTTTTTGGTAATGATATATTGTTCCACACCGATTCGAAAAGTTTTTTTCTTAAGCGGGTAACATTCACCATCAATGTATTGTCATCCTGTGACCATACTTGGCAATCGGGTACTTTTTCTTGTTATTGTTATTTGTTTTCTATTCTTCTTTTTTTTCCGTCGTAAAAGCTGCAGCAGGCTCCGAAACTCCCAGTGTCTTTTCACTGTTATGTCCGGGTTGTTTTATCACCACCGCTTGTTTTCCAACCACCGGGCTTTTTATTCTTTTTTTCTTGCCTTTCGTCTTAATGTCCCCAACATACAGGGTTTTTCCAAGAGGAACCAGCAGCTTCAGCACGGTTCCGATCTGCGGGTCAGTATGCCCCCGTTCCATTCTGGCAATGATCGGTTGCCTTACTCCGCTCATTTTTTCCAGCATCTTTTGTGTAATTCCTATTTTCTTGCGGGCTTCTATGAGCTCGCATATTATGTTCACCCGTAAGTCGCTTGCCGCGATCTCCTCCTCAGTGAATATTTCTCTCTCAAAATCATCCCAGCTTCTCCCGACGGGGTTATATTCTTTTTCTTTACTCATTTAGTATTCTCCTTTTTATGTCCGCAAGATTCCGTTTGGCCTGTTCGATCTCCCGCGTCGGCGTCCTCCCACTCTGCAAATAAAATTCTATAGCTTATCGGTCGTAACTCCCATATCTCTCCGTCTATGTGTTTCATGAACGGCTCCCCTGCCGTCTTGCCTTTGATTTTCAATATTTTTATATAATCCAGTATTTTTTTCAGGTTGATTCTACCGTCCTTGTCCGTGCGATCCACCAAATCCTTAATAAATTCTGCAACCGGCTCGCGACCCCTATCATCCCTGTAAAATTTTACTTCGTTCATTCCATATATTATTATACGCTAAAAGTTATTATCGGCCAATAACTTATTAGTTATTAAGCTAAAAAACCAAGGCTTGGTTTCTCCTGGTTTTGGGATAACGCTCTAAATCACAACATATGACAAAATGAGATCTACGATCATTATTTCAAATGAGTTTGATTATCTGTGGTTATTGTAAGAAAATGCAACAGGTATTGCATCATTTTTAACAACCAGGGCAGTAGTCAATTAGTGGATCCTCTTATTTAATTAGAGAATCCACTTAGTTGAGAACCGTCCCCTCTTTATCCTTGTCAGCTCACAATTCTGTAATATACCTTTGCGGTAAGAGAATACACGAGGGTGTAGAATGCGGCAAATACAAGAATGGTGGCTAATGTACATACGGCAAACAAGGGCACATTGGTGAGGTTAAGCACAGTCAGTAGCTTTGTGATGACCTTGAATGCAAAGGCAATATGAATCACAGCTGTTACAAGGGGTAAGAAGAAAACCTTGATCACTTGGTTTTTGATGGACTTTTTTACTTCATCCCGGCTCATACCCACCTTTTGCATGATTTCAAAACGCTCTTTGTCATCATATCCTTCTGCAATCTGCTTGTAGTAAATAATCAAAACCGTCGCCATGATAAATAATAACCCCAAGAAGATACCTAAATAGAACAATCCGCCATATAGAGAATAAAAGCTGGCTCTGGAGATTTCCATTCCATCCACGGAGCATTGTAATTCCTCTTTATTGAGATTGCTACGTAACTGAGTCGTCAAGCTCATTTGTACATCCCGGTCCTCTTGAACGTCAAATCCGTAAAAATAGGAAAGCAATTGTTGCATCTGTTTTTCCTGCTCTAGTGCCTTTTGGATCGTAGAAATGGTAGGGATATCCTTCACCACTACATAGCAGCTGTTCACCAGCATGGCACTCATATAGCCGTCCAGGTCAAAAGACGGGATTCGTTTTTTGATACGAAGTTCAAGCCCGTTAAAATCCAATACATCCCCCGGAACTATTGCACGAAACTCATAAAGTAAGGCTTCATCCTCTTCCAATGTATAATTCGTGTTGCTCAGCCTATTGTAATCATCCACAGATATAAAGAATAGTAATGTCGAGCCTGAGATTCCAGAGGCATCGGTACTAATCTTAAAGGTGTTTTGAGTTTGAGATGCCATTAAAGTCAAAGACCGATAGTTCATGACATCAATTTGTTCTATTCCCATGGAATCTGTTGTATCGTTTATGTATTTATCAAATTGCTCAACTTTTTCCTCCGTAACAGAAACAGAACTAACAATAATGTTCCTTGGATATCGTGTACGTAAGACATCCTCCATTCCGATATACAAGGAAACGGTGGATGACAGCATAATAATCACCGCAGTGGACAAGATGCAGATGTTGGCAAGACCTGTTGCATTTTGTTTCATCCTGTATATCATACTTGAAACAGAAATGAAGTTCTTAGGTTTGTAATAATATCTTTTGTTCTTACGCAGTATCTTTAACAAAGCAACGCTTCCTGCAGTAAACAAGGAGTATGTTCCGATCATCACCAATACAACCGCTACGAAAAACAAGGTAAGTGCTTCTAATGGAGACTCAGTGGTGAGGGCAATATAATAGCCGGCACCTAGGCAAAGTAGTCCGATGATCGTTTGCAACACCTTTGTCTTAGGTTCCTTCTCCCCTACATTACTACCTTTTAAAAGTTCTATGGGTTTGGATAAACGAACCGATAGTCTGTTGTAGATCAGGTTTAATATAAAGATACCGGCAAACAAAGCTACGGTGATCAACACTGCTTCACGCGGCACCTCAAATCCAAAGGGCACATCGATGGCTATGATTTTAAAAAGCAACAAGATCATCAGCTTGCTTAACAGTATCCCACCAAATATTCCCGTCACCAAGCTGACCATGGTAACAATCACTGTTTCCCATAACATGATTCTTGCGATATGTTTTTTCTCCATACCAAGTATATTAAAAAGACCGAATTCCTTTTTTCTCTTTTTGATCAAAAAGCTGTTGGTATAGAATAAAAAGATAACCGAGAAGATTCCGATGACAATAGCACCTAAGACCATAACAAATCGTAATGATCCGTGATCACTGACGACACCTAACCCTTCTGCTGTGGCCAAAAAGCACATATTGTAGAACATAATAATGGTGCCGATACATGTTAGTATATACGGGATGTATGCTTGGGAATTTTTCTTAATGTTGTTTACCGCAAGCTTTACATAAAAGAATTTACGCATCTCTAACACCACCTGTTGCAATTAAAGTCAATGTATCTGCAATCTTTTGATACATCTGCTCATTGGTCGCATTCCCCTTATAAATCTGGTGATAGACTTCCCCGTCCTTAATGAACAACACTCTTTTGGCATGACTTGCAGCCTTGACACTGTGTGTCACCATTAATATGGTTTGACCGTCTTGATTGATCTCCGTAAACAACTTCAACAATTCATCCGAAGAGCGAGAGTCCAAAGATCCGGTAGGCTCGTCTGCCAATATAAGTTGAGGTTGTGTAATCAGCGCACGGGCAACGGCAGTCCTTTGTTTTTGCCCACCGGATATCTCGTATGGGTACTTGCTAAGAATATCCGTAATCTGTAACCTCTTTGCAATGGGGTTCAGCCTTTGATTCATTTGGTCATAGGTTTTTCCTGCCAAAACCAAAGGTAAGAAAATGTTATCCTGTATGGAGAAAGTGTCCAACAAATTAAAGTCTTGAAAGACAAATCCCAAATTATCTCTTCGGAATGCGGAAATTTCCTTTTCACTGATAGACAAAATGCTTTTACCGTTTAACAACACGTCTCCGCCGGTAGGTTTGTCTAAGGATGCCAATATGTTCAACAGGGTTGTTTTCCCTGATCCGGATTCACCCATGATGGCCAACATTTCTCCTTTTTCAACGGAAAAAGAAACATTGGATAGCGCTTGAACGGTATTTCCACCCATTCTTGTGGTATATACTTTCTTTACATTTTTCACTTCTAATAAATACATTGATAATCCCTCCGATCCATGGGATCATTATATCAAGATATGTAATGAACCTACCTTAACAAAGGCTTACAGTTACTTAGCTGTACCTTACATTTTGGTAAGGTTAATCATCTGCTTTTAAGTCATATGTGTCAAATCCAATTTTTACCTTGGTGCCTTCTCCCGGTTCGGATTCTATTTTTAAAGTATGTGACAACTTCTTCAGTATGGTGTTACATAGATATAAACCAATACCGGTGGATTTTTTATCCGCTCTTCCGGCATAACCGGTATAACCTTTCTCAAATACACGGGGCAAGTCCTCCGGTGCTATGCCGATCCCGGTGTCCTCAATGACCAAGGTATCCGATGAATCCTTGTCCATATAAATGGATATTTCTCCTTCTTGGGTGTATTTAAGGGCATTAGACAAAAGTTGTTCCAAAACAAACACCAGCCATTTTTCATCAGTTAAAACATCCTTGTCAAGGGACTCATAATTTAATTTGATTTTTTTTAGTATGAAGGATTTGGAGTATTTTCTTATTGCTTGCTTTATGCAACCGTCCAAAGAATAACGTTGAAACAATAGATCCGAACTCATAGATTCCATACGAAGATACTGCAACACCAATTCAACATATTGCTCAATGCGGAACAGCTGCTCCAACAATTCGGAATTAGTCTCGTTTTTCTCTGATTGCAAAACCAAACGCATAGCAGCAATGGGAGTCTTGATTTGATGAGCCCATAAAGTATAATAGTCTTTCATATCGGTATATGTTGCATCTTTTTCATTGATCAAGTTGATTCTGTCCTCATGGATCACCCGAAGCAGAACACGATAGTCTTGCTCAATGATGTTTTTTGATTCAGAGAATGTGATATCGTTTAACAAGATGCTTTCTTTTAAGTGTTCAAGCTCCTTATGCTTTTTATAAATGAAAGAAAAATTTAGAACACCTATAACTAGTAAAGCTACATCGATTAATACGCAGCTATAGATAAGAGGCTCAAGTGGTAACGAATACAAGAAGAAAACAGTCAATAAAATGAAATGACACAAAAGAATGATCCATATGGGCTTCTTGTAGTACTTTATGAACAAACCAAGGGCACTTAAAAATCTTTTCATCTGCTATTCCACCATATACCCCATACCCTTTTTGGTAATGATATATTGTTCCAAGCCGGATTCGGAAAGTTTCTTTCTTAAGCGAGTGACATTCACCGTCAAGGTATTGTCATCGATAAACTCATCGCTTTCCCACAACCTTTGCATAATATCTTCCCTTGAAACCACTTTGCCGGCGCTTTCCATCAGCAATTGCATGATCTTAAATTCATTTTTAGTCAGTTCGATCTTTTTGTTGTCATGCATGAGAGTCGAGTCATTTAAGTTCAGCACCACACCATTTAGTTCAATCACATTCAATTTCCCTTGAAAAGAATAGGTTCTTCTAATGAGCGCTCCAATTTTTGCCGTAAGCACATTAAGGTCAAAGGGTTTGACTAAAAAATCATCCCCTCCCATATTAATCGCCATCACAATATTCATATTATCCCCTGCAGAAGAAATGAACAGGATGGGAACCTTTGTGAACTTTCGAATTTCGTTGCACCAATGATAACCGTTATAGAACGGGAGCATAACATCTAATAAGATCAGATGAGGGTCAAACTTGATCACCTGCTCTGTGATATTTCTAAAATCAGTGACATACATAACCTCATAGTCCCATTTGCCAAGAGCTTCCTTGATGGTTTTTGCTATTGTCATGTCATCTTCTACAATCAAAATCCTGTACATAAAAATTTACCTGCTACACACAATTTTCGTCAATGAATAAAAAATTCAATGGTGTATATAGATTTTATCACACCTATGCAACTCATACATAACCTAATTAATAATATAGGCATCCGGAGTACCATCAAGTCCCAACTATTAGTATAAACCTGTTGTCTTATGTATTAGGATTGCTTTGGATGGCTGCTAATAAAAACACGTTTGATAGTTTGATTCCGCATCGAACTCATGAGCAAAAAATAATTTATATTTTTATGCATATAGTTTTTAATTTTTATTTCTTGACAAATCCGCAAACATGTTGTACGATTAATTGTACATATTGTTGTACGTTAAAGAGGAGGTATAAGCTATGTTAGCTGTTAATTACACGACACTACGCGAAAATTTAAAATCATACTGCGACAAGGTGAGTGACAACGGTGAAACCGTCATAGTTACACGCAAAGACGAAAAGAACGTTGTTCTCATTAGCCTTGACGAATGGAATGATCTTCAACGTGCGGTTCGCAATGCTGATTATCTTGCAAAGATTGATCGCTCTGCCACAGCGATTAAGGAAGGACGTATTGTAACAAAAACGATGGAAGAACTAGAGGCTATGGCTGATGAATAAAATTATTTTTTCGACCGGTGGTTGGGATGACTATCTTTACTGGCAAATGCAGGACAAAAAAACATTAAAACGCATCAACGAATTGCTTAAGGACATTCAACGCACTCCATTCACAGGAATTGCAACGGTAGAGCCGCTTAAGCACCGAAACGGACAATGGAGTAGACGGATTGATAATCAAAACCGACTCGTTTACTCCATTAACTCTAATAAAGACATTGAAGTACTATCATGTAGGGGGCATTACGAAGATTAAAAAGTTGCCCACTACTCAAGCAACTTTCATAACCCCGGCATGTTTTATATTACTACTAAGAGTGTGACTTTTCTAAAATATCTTTCGTTACTTCCGGTAGATTGTTTTAGCCATACCGGAGGAGCTACATAGAGGAAGCCAATATAACTTTTGATTCATAAAAAACATTTCAAGCAAATAGATATTTAACATATGAAAAATCATCTGTAATCAATCTATTGACCTGTTCTTCATCGGTATATTCTGCACAAAGGCATACAACCCCTTTGTATTCTTTTTTCTTTAAATAGTCCGAGACTCTAACCCATGACGAAAGCCCGCGTCTTCCCAAAGTGAAATAACGCTTCCAAAGGGCAGTTTCAGCTTCCGGTCCGGAAACCAGCTTATAAAATGCATTTTTTAAATTAACCATGAATAGACGAGACCATAATATTTCAAGTCCCTGTTCCGGCTCTTCACCGGCCAATCCACTGTGCGCCGCATCCCATATCCCTCCAATATATTGAGGGTCAAATTTCTCAAGGAAATTTAGCAACTCCATTGAATTATTAATACCGGCTCCACAGTGCTGCTGTATGCCTACCTTAACGCCATATTTTTCACACAGGGGTAAAATCGACTCAATCTCTTTTTCCTTTTTCTCCATAGATGCAAAATATCCATTTTTCAAACTGGCAGTGGCCATTGTTCTAATCATGGGTATTCCGGCAGCTGCACAACCTGCAAATACCTGTTCATTTAAATTACTTGCCACACTAGTGATCTTTAAACCATACTCTCCAAGTTGCTTTGCCAACAAAGGCAGACCTTTCTCGGCACTTTCCGGTACAACTTGATACCCATCCCTCACCGGAAACTCAATTCCGCAAAAGCCCATACCACTGATCAGTTTACCCAACTCATCAATGGACAGTGTCTTCCATGGTTTGGTAAAAACAGAAAATAAACTATTACTGCTATCCATAATTGCTCGACCTCCTTCTTACATTAACGAATATGTGTCTCTATAAAATTTATTATCGGCCTAGGATCTTTTAGACCATGAGGGTGATGTGCACACATTGATCTCGAAATGACCTTCATGGTGCCGCCATGTTCTAGATAATAATCCTCTAACGCCTTTCCGTTTTCTTCATAAATAACGGTGTTATCTGCATTACCATAAAGCATGATAATAGGTATATCATGCTCAATCAGCACATTCATTGCGTCAATGGGACTCTTCCTGAAATTCACAACCGTTGATTTGCTAAAGCCATAGGTGGAAACCAATTCACGCCAATGATCAGGATTGAATTCCGCTTCGCCAAGCCCCACCATGCTTAGTATATTAACCACCGGTGCATCAAGATACAGGACACTTACTAAATCGGGATATAGTTCAGCAAGACGAAGTACTTGCAAACCGCCGCAGCTCATTCCCACAGGAATACATTTGGGCTCAATTTCCAGCTTATTAGCAACAAATTTAATAAATTCAGCACTTATGGCAGTCTCTTCATCCGGTGCCCATCTGGTCGCATGTTCGAGGTTGCACCAAAAATATCCGCGGTTCAACATTTCAATTTCAAAATCAGGAAACGCATTCCAATATTCCGCCTTCCATATCAATCGCCCATTTCCTTCGCAATTCGGGTAAATCACTCGTGCAGTACGTTCTTTAAAAAGAAAGGTTTCCATTTTGTAGTTTTCGAATGTATGATCCACAATCTCACCTCTTTTTAATTATTATAATATCGAGTTTTCTACGATAACAACTATCGTTTTCAGGGTATACATCCTATTACTGTAATTATATATGAAGCCAATGTAATAAGTAAGTGTGCAAGCTGAATAATCCATAAAATATGGTTAATTCACCCGGTAGTATCTTTAGTCTAACTTCCAGTGCACTGTCCCCATATGATATCTTGTATGTCTCGCATCACGATCTCAGTAATATGACGTTACAATTGTTCTATCGGCAAGCTGTACAGAAGATGGATACCCCATTTCTTGAAGCCGGGCAAGGCACATATTTTATTTTTGTAGGCTCAGCAATATCAAAAAAATCAAGCGGAACAAACACAGAACCCAAATTGGCGTCTTGTACTCGTTTTTTCACTTTCTCCAGATGATCCGGTCATCTTATATCCCTCCTATTTGGTTATAAATACCATACATTATTTATAAAGTGCATATACCGAAGGTTGTTCGGGATCTACCGGTTACTGTTAAGTAACGTAAACACTTTCAATCAGCACCGTAAGATGGATACCATGGAAAACATTAAGCACGTCCGGAGTATACAAATCGTCTTCATAACATGCTATGATTATTGTATCGTGTTGAGCAAAATGCGAAATATCATTCTAAAAGAGGCTAGCTATGCATTTAAGTGAAATTGAATCAAAGAGGTATTATAAGTTATGGAAGGGATTGCTTGAATACATAAATCGTAAACACGAGATTGATCCAAAACTCCCGGATATCAGAACGTCCAAATCCATTCCAGTCAATGATATTCTCCCGGTCAGGAACGTAATGTGGGACAATATCAAAGACCTTAACGAATATATTTCTCTGAACCCGGATTCTTTTGAACAAGAGGATCTAGATCTCATAGCAAGTTGGAGAAGCAGAATTCAAGGACAATTCATCATGCTCAAACATCTTAAAAACTATTCCATTTTTCTATATCCTAACGCTCAATTACTTTATGCTGTCACCGGCATTACCGATTCTTTAGGCGATATGTTTCATTCTACTCACCTACCATTGATTATAGATGCTGTTTTGATACCTTATGAAGACAAGATTATTTACGACAGCTTGCTTATGCCATACAACGTCCGTATAGGTAGTAATATGAAAAAGAACTTGAACGATGAATACAGAGAGATCAAAACTAAGCACGACATAATAAAAACATTATAACCCATATTCCGCACCCTCCAATAATTTACCCCTTAATAGGTCATATGGGAAGTGTTTTTTAAATCAAGGCCAAATATTTTTACTAGTCTTAATAGTAAGTTATGGTTTTCATACCCAACAGCTTCAGTGCTCCGCTACAATGTGGCATCGAGCGAGTTCACTTTACTTTTCCAAGGTAAGTAAAATTAAGCCATAACATATTAGCTTAGGAATTCCGAACCATTATGTATTTATAGATTCAACCATGCTTATTCCAGCAATTCCTCTACAGTCACCCCCATAAGCTTCAGAAGTGTTTGTACACGCAATTCTGATTTTGGATCAGAAAATACATAGCAATATTCGTAAGAACCTTTTTTTAGAAAATACATGTTTTGCATTGCATCTAATAAGAAGTGGACTGTCAACCCAGGTTGAAGGGTTGCGCCGTTCCATCCTACTTTCGGCAAAGGTTCCTTGTTTTCCATGGAAAGATGACCTTACCTCTGATCAAATTGTTAATGATCTTTATTCCTCGAGAAAATCCTGTAAGGAACAAGTTGATTTATAGTACCTGAACAGTTTGGTTATGAAGACGATATCCATTTAACACAGGTCGCAAAAGGTTTTATGAAGAATCTTAACAAATGACCGGCATCAAATTGCCGGTCATTAAATCTTCTAATATTTTACCTTCTCTTCTACTCTTCTTATTTCACCAGCTTGTAGATTGCCAGTACATCCTGCCAGTATAGTTTTTTCAAGCCTCCGATGGGGCTTTCATAACCAAATGCCGCTCCGGTAGCCTTTTTAGCCATCTCTTCCAATTTGTCTTCACCAATTCCAAGCTCGGACAAGGTGGACGGTAAACAGCCTTCCGGCTACCTTTTTACTTTTTCATTCCTGGTTTGTGCC
>CALCRE010000232.1 GCA_937894465.1 uncultured Clostridia bacterium | reverse complement strand
ATTTCTGCTTCTTCCTTAGGGAGAAGCTTTTTTTGTATTTTCGATTAAGATAAAATGCAACCACCCTTTGCTTGATCCAAGAAGATAGAAAATTTAAAATGAATGTGTATAGAAAGTATTCAATTTGCTCTCAGGAGGAAACAAATGTTATTTTTATGCCCGAAATGCAAATCAAAATGTGAGTTGACCGGTTGTGGTAAATGTGGATATACAATACCACATATTCATTCCGTTTTTCAATTCTGCGATGATTTACCCTGTAAACTGGAGGGTGATGATCAATATATTGGTTATGATGATATTGGTGAAGACTTTGAACCGACCGTTGCGTATTGGGATGCAAACAACACCGAACGATACGATGTATACGAAGCTTGTGGGGATCTAATCGTTCAAAAGTTTGGGAAATGCATCACTGTACTTGATCTTGGTGCCGGGCTCGGTACAGCATCCATACCCCTTGCAAAGAACGGTATATACACCATTGCCGCCGACATATCGAATGTTATATTATCTACCGTTGTCAAACGTGCTGCTGGTCGGTATCCTAATCTTGTCTGTGCACGCATGAACGCATATAATCTTTTGCTTGAAGACAACAGCATTGATATTGTTGTGGAAAATGCAATGCTTCACTTGGTGGATCATCCTAAAAAGGTCATCAGAGAAATTGCACGTGTGCTGAAGCCGGATGGTTGTCTGATTCGGTACGGTTCATACGGTCAATCCCTTACCGAAGAAGAAGCAAAACTAAATACCTTCTGCAACAATGTGCTGAATGATCTATCGGACATATATTACAAAGAATTAGAAATCTTAGGATATAAGCGCTTTCGATTTGATAACCGGTTCATAGAAAAGATCCTGGAATATTTTAAGCCTCCGACCAATGAACCGGTCGAAGGCTTCTCAGAAGTTTTTAACGATCAACTGAAGTTTCGCTTGCATCGTTTGCGAACAGGAGCTCATTCCGATCTGATCCATGTGCCAAAGAACGCAATTGGTGCAGCTTGGAATATCACCGATGCTTACGCAAAAGAAAAATACGGTGAAGCTTATAGGGATATAAAAGGCTTTTCAAAATACGGTGCAATGATTCAACTGTACAATCTAAAAAGATAGTTGTAAATTCAATCCAAAGAAGCGATATGTAAGGTATATTCTTGTTTTGCCGTTTCACCGAAATCATCATATGCTTCTATGACTACTGAGGAATGATAGGGCGCAGGAGGTATACCTTCCAGCTTTCCTGTTATGTTATCAATTTTTAGCCAATCAGGAGTGTTGATCAAGCGGTATCTTGCTTTTTGACCACTTTTTGAAAAGTCCGCAAATGCATTGTATTCATACAGACAATCCGCATACCCTTCAAACCTCGGTTGCGTTAGAAAGCACAAACCCTCAATTTTTAATTTCCACACATCGTTTTTTAAAGGCCAGATCATTCCGCCCATGAGATATAAAGTATCGTTTAATATCGCTACGGAGGATTCATGTCGATCCTGCCACAAAGAAGCGGTAACAGAAATCGGAACATCACCGCTTTCTCTTTTCCATTCACTTGCATGTTGTTTGAATTCGGTCCACTCAACACCATCAGTCGAATACCAAACATCTCCGAAATGACGGCTCTCAGGTTCAGAGCGATACCCGGCCATCATCCACATCCTGTTCTTATATACTGCGGTAGAACCCCAGATTCTAGCCGCCCAAGGCGCATTGGCTGTTTTTCTTTCCCAGTTGACTCCGTCGGAGGTGCACCATACATCGTTATAGGCGATGAAGGGGAAATAGGAGGATCCCATCACACCACCGCCGAACAACCACATTTTATTGTCATAAACCAAAGGAGTATGGTGGATTTGGCGTTTACACCAAGGAGCATGCTCTGTTTCTAGTGTCCAGTTCACACCGTCTTGTGAAGACCATACATCATTGTATAATATTTTATCTTTTACACCGCCCATCACCCACATTTTATCTTGAAAAACCACACCGCCCATGTGACGTCTTCCTACAAAAGGCGAATTGTCACTTACTGTCTCCCAGTTCTCACCGTCTTTTGTGGCAAATAGAATACCTGCCACATCAAAAACAAAAATTTTGTCTTTAAAGTTCAAAGCAACCGGTATATCCACGCCTACTGAGGAAGGAACACTCTTATGTTGAATCCAATCAATTCCATTATCCGTGCTCCAAACATCAGAAACTGTTTCCGGTACATATCCGCCGAATAACCAGATTCGGTCGTTAAATACCAATTCTCCGGCAGAGTCCCGTGGTTTCCATGGTGCATGTTCGATGACCTTTTGCCAAACGGGAGAGGGGAGTGCTCGAAACACTTTAAATTCGATGTTACGCCGGACTTGACCATCCGGTGAAATGGTTTCAATATCAAATGTATTACATCCGCAATCCAACGGGAATTCAGCAGAACGTACACCGTTTTTGATCATAACATCACGAAGGAAGACTTTTGCACCCGGGTCGGCTTCCGCTTCAAAAGAAATTGAATCGATCTCGTTATGTACGTATGTAACTGCATATTTGTTTCTGGGCATTGCCACCATTTTTACAGAACCGAATGCCCCGTGAGCCATTAGCTTTTTTATTTCCACACTGCTATCACTCATTTTCCCTCACTCCTTGAAATATAAATTGAAAACACCTGATTTAGAAACTTGTTTTCTAATTTTCATTTTCTCACAATCAAGTGTATTTATCAATTGAAAGAGGAATATTCCTTTTGATGATGAATAGTAATAATAGAAGGACAAGTATAGGAGATAAAAATGGTCTACATTAGCGAGTATACATTGTTATGGTTATTGCCGATTATCTTTATGATCCATCGGTTTGAAGAGTTGATCATGATGCAAGAATATGTCAAAGATAATTTTGATGACATTGTCTTTAAATCCCCCGGGAAATTGATCAAAAGATTACGTGCTATTTCCGTTATGCCTGCAAACCATTATTGTGCCACTGCGTTTGTAGAATTCGCCACCATATCATTGATCACATTCTATACTGCCGAGACCAGAAGGTATAATCTTTTTGGCGCTGTTTCGGTGTTTTTGTTTTTACATACTTTTATTCATTTGACGGCAAGCATTCATTTAAAGAAATTAACTCCGGGTATCATAACCGGTCTTGCCATCGTCATCCCGTACGGATTTAAAATATTTATGTTTTTGACCACAAAAGAAACCGTGAATATCGGGACAATATTACTAAATATTATTTTCATATTGATTGTTTATCCTCCTTTTCGCAACATGATGCAAATGTGGGGAAGTAAAAAAAGATAAGGGAACAAACCGATTCACTTATCCTTTTTCTTTTAATTGAAAATTTCTATAATTACTTAATCTTGACACCAAAAATCTGTTGCCCTCGTGTGCCGATGACAATCATGTTTTCATAAACGGCGGGGGAGCCTTCCACGTTGGCATATAAAGATATTTGATCATATAACTCACCGGTTTTAGCATCGAGCAAGCTCATGTATCCGCCGGAATCACATATAATCAGATATGCGTTTTGGTCATAATCATATACGATGACAGGTGAACTCCAGCAATAATAGCCTAAAGTCTTTTCCCAGACACTTTCTCCGGTGTTCTTGTCGAAACAATAAAGAATACCGCCCCAAGGGCTCTCGTGTGTCCTTGCAATATTAAAGTAGACATAATCGGATACATTCATTTCCCCTATGGCAGGAGATGCCATAGCACCTCCGTTGACATCTTTATCATAATAGCAACGGATGCTTCTTTCCCAGAGCTTCTCTCCGGTTAAGGCATTGAATTTTCTCATGTAAGTTGATCCTCCGGGTCCTTGATGATCCACTTCGCATCCGGTGTAAAGATACACTTGCGTATCAGAGACTTCCTCAAGGATCATGGTGGCATCTGAATCATCGCTGACATGGTGAACCCAAACAGGGGACATGGTATTGATATCAAGGCATTGCAACATCCCTGAATTATCCGTAATGAATACAAGATTCTTGTACCCGACAGGTGAACTTTCCATACCCACAGTGGTATGATAGGGGGATTTGTATCGGAAGTTCGAAAATTCCGGTTGAATGGATATGGTCTTTTCCGAAGGATTGTATTTTGTATTTAATTTAGCAGTATAAAGGATACCGTTTTCACCGGCTTGAATCAATGTGTCGGTTTTACCGTCAATCAAAGGATTCGAATCAAATGCCCCCCAATTCCTGTATTGGAAGGGGTCTGTTCCGGAGATTGTATATAGTTGTTTTTGATCAATGAGACTAAAAATTCGGAATTTGAAATCTGAATAAACACCTCTGTTAGAGTTGATTCCTTGACCGGAATACAACAAAGGATAACCTCTTGGATCTACGGCAACAGATCCTTTCATGGAAAATCCGGTGTTGATAGGAGAACGTGTGCTTTGCCCGTCTTCCAAGTCCAGAAAATAGATATTCCCGTCCATAGTTCCGTATATTACTTCAACAAGATCGTCCTTGGCCTTTTTCTCAGCGGATATATTCATAATTGATTTGGTTTCTTCCGGCCATTTTACCAATGTAGGCTGGCCTGTCCAACCCACTCCGGTCCATGAATCGATGGAACCGATGGATTTATCCCAAACGATTTCCAATTTCTTTTCCTTTATATCTGCCAGTCCGTAAGCTGCTGTGTTTCGATAATTGTTTCCGCGGAATGATAGAATTCCTTCTACGGAATTGTAGTGAGAAGGTGCAGGGAAAGATATATCATAAGCCCTTTGATAGGATGAAGTTAATTGGCCTTTATGGATCACACTGTATGCATAACCCGTCCGACCGGAAACTTTTGAATATGTGTCAATGGACAATGCACTAGTGTCGATGAGCGGCGGATAAACTTTCTCCGACGTCAAATCCAAGTAACGTATGGAACTGCTGTCATACACCGGTGTTTTCGGGGGATACTTTTCCTTGTCATAGTGGAACTCCAAACCGGATCGATCGGATTCTTCCAGACGACTTTCAGCAGGTTCTAAAAATTCCACCTGAGCACAGGAAAACAGCAACACTAAACATATTAAAACGAAACATGAAAAAAGTTTTTTTCTCATTCAAAGACCTCATTTATTATTTGATTTTTACACCAATAATTTTTTGACCTCTTGTTCCAACAACAATCATATTGTCATAGACCGCAGGAGATCCTTCCACATTAGACCCTAAGGATATACTGTCCAGAAGCTTTCCGCTCAGTGCGTTATATAAAGTCATTTTCCCGCCTGAATCACACACGATTAAATAACCGTTTCCTTTTTCATCATATACCAAAACCGGTGAGCTCCAAGAATAGAAATCCTGTGGTATCTGCCACACAACATCTCCGGTATTCTTATCTATGGCATATAAAAGGCCGTATCCGACGGTGGTCTTGGCAATATTAAAATAGATCAAATGACTTACAGCGTATTCACCAATGGCGGGTGTGGCAAGGGCACCGCCGTTGACATAGGAGTCATAATGGCATTTAACCGATTTCTCCCATAACAATCGACCGGTTAATGCGTTAAATTTTCTAATATAGGACGAACCGCCGTCCTTTTGTAAATCTACTTCACAGGCTGTATATATGTAAACTTCATTGTCGGATAATTCTTCCAACACAATTGTGCTATCCGTGTCATCATTAACGTAATATGCCCAGACAGGTGAGAGGGTATTCAAATCTACGCATTGAAGAAATCCGGTATTATCTATGAAATACATGAAATTACGATAAACAACAGGGGAGTTTTCCACTCCTAATCCGGCTCCGTAAGGGGATGTGTAACGATAGTTTGAAAATTCAGGATCAATAGAAATGGTCTTTCTTGTTTCATTGTATTCCGTGTTTAACTTGGCAGTATATATGATACCGTTTTCTCCCGCTTGGATCATGGTGTCGGTTCTTGGATCCACCAAGGTATTCGAATCGAAAGCGCTCCAGTTACGATATGCATAAGGATCATTTCCGCTTAATTCATATAAAAGGGATTGATCGATTAAACTGAATATTCTGAACTTAAAATCACCTTGTGTATTTGCATTTGAGTTGATCCCTTGACCCGTATAGAGAAGGGGATAGCCCCTAGGGTCAACTGACACCGAACCTTTGATGGGAAAGCCTGTGTTGATGGGAGCACGGGTTTTAGAACCGTCATCAAGGTCTAAAAAATAAATGTTCCCATCTAATGTTGCATAAACGACTTCTTTCAGATTATCTTTCATCTTTTTTTCCGGTTGGAGATTCATGACGTCTTTTGTGTTGTCCGGCCATTTGATTATGGCAGGTTGACCGGTCCAACCCACACCGGTCCATGTATCGATATAGCCGATGCTCACTTCCCAAACTTGTTCGAGCTTAGATGATTTTATATCTGCAACACCATAGGATGCGGTATTACGATAGTTATTTCCTCGAAATGAAGTGATTCCTTCTATGGAATTGTAATCCTCTGCTCTCGGGAAAGAGATGGTGCTACCGCGATTATATTCATCGACTGTTTCGTTCAAATAAATGATATCGTGTTTGAATGAGAAGTTATTCAATGAAGCGTTTTTATCGATGGTTAAATTGCTGATATGTATAGGAGAGCCATAGTTTATCTTTTTATCGGAATCCAAATAACGGTCTACCGATTCAATGACATTCTTTTTTGTTTCTTGTTCCTTGTCTTCTTCCGAATGAACGTAATGAATGGTAGGGGAAACATCGTCATTGAAATAAAAACTGTTTGATGCTTTTTTTATTGCGTCAACCGTATCACCTAGAATGGAACACCCTGCAAAAACAAATGAAATAAATAGTATAAAGCTATATAAAAAGCCCTTTTTAATCATTACAAAACCTCATGACCCGTATACTGTAATTCTTTGATATGATTTATCCAATTACTTTTCAAATTATAGCACAACGGGTGAAACCATACAATTCATTTAAAACAGATCAAATGTTCGAATGATAAATGATTAACAATATTTCCATGCTTATGTTGTGCTATAATATGGATGGATCATCATTTAAAATAGATGATTAAAAACAACCTATGGATTGAGGTGTTGAAAATGATTAATGTGGGAGTTGTATCCAGATCTTTTCCTGAATTGACAAACCAAGAAACTGCGCAATTGATGCATAGTAATGGTTTTACTGTTACAGAGCTATGTTTTGCCTGTAAGGACAGTCCGTATTGGGTATATAACGGACGGTCGGATTTATCTACACTAACTGATGAAAAAGCCGGTGAAGTTATTCAAGCGTACACCGATTTGGGAATACATATTCCGGTCATCGGTGTATTTACCAATTTAATAGAAACCGAAGACACGGAATTGGAAAAGAACATACAATATTTTGAACGCCATATGCAAATAGCATCAAATCACCATATACCGTACGTTGCTACAGAATGCGGATTTATATCCGGCAAAAGAGGACTGTTTGCAGATACGTTTGAACAAACCTTTCAACGCCTTTTATATTCTTTTAAAACACTGACACAAATTGCGAAAAAGTATCAAGTGACGGTTGTATTAGAACCAAGTGTCATTGACATCGTACCAAGTGCAAAACGTGCACATGACTTCATCAATCAAATAGCACAGGATAATTTAAAGATTCTGTTGGATCCGGCAAACTTGATTGCAAACAGTTCGGAAAAAGATATGTTTGATTATTTAAAAGATCATATTGCATACATCCATGGTAAAGATCGATTTGTCAATGATGCTAGAGGACGTTGCGTCGGTGACGGGCAAATCAATTGGCCGGAATTCTTAGGATATTATCACCGATACGCCGAAGGAAAACCTTTTATATTAGAGTATGTCAATCGAAACAACTTTTGTGAAATAAGAGATCGGGTGTTAAAATATGATCTTTTGTCAGGGAGCAGTATTCAGTGAATTAAAATGGGATTATACAAAATTAAAATTTTGTATAATCCAGAGGAGGATTTAAGGCATGAACAACACAAATGATACAATTAACGAACCATTGGAGAATTACGATATTCCACAGCTTTTAGAAGATTTTCTTATTTACATGGAAACCATCAGAGGAAAATCTCCGCAGACTGTGAAAGAATATTATTATGACTTGCGTTTGTTTTTAAAGTTCTTAAAAATTAAAAAAGGTCTTGTTAAGGTTAAGGATTTAAATGATTATGAAAAAATTGAACAAATTGATATAACGGATATTCAAGCAGACTTTATGCAAAAAATCGTTTTAAGCGATTTATATGCTTACATGTCTTACTTGAACAAAAACCGTCATAACAATTCTGCAGCTCGTGCTCGTAAAGTTGCCAGTATCAAATCCTTTTTTAAATATTTACATAACAAAGCCGGTATTTTGGAAAACAATATTGCAGTTGAACTAGAATCACCAAAAACCGTTAAAAGGCTTCCTCGATACTTGGATTTAAAAGACAGCAAAAACTTATTGGATTCCATCGACGGCAAACATAAAGAACGGGATTATGCTATTATAACGATCTTTCTAAACTGCGGATTACGCTTACAAGAGCTGGTGGATATTAACATATCCAAACTTCGTAATGATACTTTGACGGTCATAGGCAAAGGTGACAAAGAAAGAATGATTTACTTAAATGATGCATGTTTACGAGCTATTGACGAATACAAAAAGGTACGTCCGATTCCTAAAGTCGGTCACGAAGACGCTTTGTTTTTAAGCGAACGAAGACAAAGAATCAGCAATAAGACAGTACAGTTTTTGGTAAAAAAATATATTAAACAAGCCGGTTTGGATCCGGAACGCTACTCCACTCATAAGTTACGGCATACGGCAGCTACACTGATGTATAAACACGGTCATGTGGACATTCGTGCTTTGCAAAGCATATTAGGTCATGAAAGCATCTCCACAACAGAAATTTATACTCACTTGGATAATAATCAACTGCGGGATGCTGCATTTAAGAACCCCTTGGCAGATGAAAAGGCTTCTTTTGAGTCGGATGAAACAAAGAAGCCTGGTGAAAACGATAAAGATTAACAACATCTAAATTTACTTAGAAAAACATACAGTCAATGTATTGATTGCTGAAATCCGGATTGGTGGAAAGTTCGATGTATTCGGTTTTATTCTTAATGTCTTCAACTTCTCGAACCGAGTCTTCTGAAGATATAAACAACAAAGCACCTGCACCGGCGGCATTGCCTGCATTTTTTACTTTACTTTCTAATTCCTTGGGTATAAGGCCGATCTTGCATGCAGCGGACACCTTCAAATAGTTTCCGAAACCACCGGCTAAATAAAATGCATCAATATCATCAAATGTATAACCCGATGCTTTTATAAGGATCAAAATGCCGGCGGCAATGGCCGCTTTGGCGTTTTGAAGCTCTCGAACATCCTTTTGGGTAATGATGATATCTTCTTTTGTTCCGGTTTTTGAAGCAGACTCTACTAAAAATGCATTGTCCCCGCTGAAATTGATGATCCTGTCTGCAACAGCAGTCGGTACCGTTTCATCTAATTCGTCTTGATCCACGATACGTCCGGTGTAATCAATGATACCTTCGTCTAACATTTCCGCGATCACATCTACAATACCGGAGCCGCATATACCGGTGGGTTTTTTGTTTCCAATGGTGGTGTATACAACATCGGTATCTATTTTAACCTTGTCAATAGCTCCTGCAACTCCGCCGATTCCACATTTGATGTTAGCTCCTTCAAAAGCAGGTCCTGCGGCTGTAGAACATGTATATAACTGATCGCGATTACCAAGGACGATCTCCCCGTTCGTGCCTATGTCACACATTACGGTGATCTTATTGTTTTTGTGCATACCGGTTGCATAAACAGCACCGACAGTGTCAGCTCCTACATAACCGGAGATACACGGCAATGCATAAATCAATCCGTTAGGGTTTATGGTAATCCCTAAATCCGAAGGTTTCAACCGATGCATTGCAACGGTTACCGGTATAAAGGGTGATGATGCAATGTTTACCGGTGAGATTCCCATAAATAAATGCATCATGGTGGTGTTTCCTACAAAGGCCATTGTATAGATGTCATTGGTGGAAACACCATTGTTTTTACAAAGTGTGCCAATGGCGTTGTTTACATGCAGTATAACAAGTTCGCTTTGCCTTTTTAGGTTTTCTTCCGATTGAATACAACTGTCAATTCTGGATATGACATCTGCACCAAAAGGCTTTTGAGGATTTAAAAAAGATACGTGGTCTATCGGATTCTTGCTGACAAAATCATATAAATAAACTGCTACTGTGGTGGTTCCGATATCAATGGCGATGCCGAAATAATCCTTTTTAGAGTCCTGGTCCGGTATATCCGCCGGCATGCCATCAATAAAAATCATCTCCACCTTGAAGTCACTTTGACGTAATAATGAAGGTAATTGATTTAAAAACCTCATGTTGTTTTCAAATAAGCACTTACCATATTTGTCTTGTATCCTCTCCAAATCCGAAGCCTGGTCATGAACATTGGGTTTACCCAAATTAATTGTGAATTTATTAACAATACCGTTCCCTGAGAACTCAACCCCGGATAAATCCGTCATAATGGTGGCCTCATTTGAAAAGTCAGGTACTATGATACTGCAATCCCCAAGCACTTTTGTCATACAAGACAACCTGTAGCCTGCATTGATTCGTTCTTTACCTAAAACATCCTTTTCATGTGCCGCTACATCGTTCAATTTACCGCTTAACACTTGAACTATACATTTGCCACATTTGGATTTTCCACCGCAAGGTGCCGGAATATCAATCTCGTTTTCTCTTAACAAATCCAACAAAACTTTGTTTTCTTCCGATTGTAATGTTATTTGTTGATCTTTAAAACTTACATATACTTTAAACATTTAATTTACTTCCAACTCCCATAGAATATCTTTGATTTTAATTTGTTTTTCTTCTTTCATGGAATTGTTCACTGCAATACCGATGCCTGCGGACATAGCCCCGGCTCTAGAACCTGCTTGTTGGTTATAAGGATCTTGGGTAATTTCATTGAACAAGACATCGAGTAGAACACTGTCCCCCCCGCCGTGACTGCCTCTCCCCTCTTCGATTTCAATAATGGTCATATTATGCTGCTCATCAAAATGCCGTACTTGTTTAAATGGTTCCGGCAAATATTTCCCGGCATAATTTTCAATTTCCAAACGGCCTTTTGTTCCGCTTATATTGATCTTGTATCCCTCGTAAGGTGAATAGGCTGTTAATGTATAGCTCATCACAGCACCTTTTGAATATCGAACATTGACACTTAAAGTATCTTCAATATTGATTTCTTTTCGGTAAACACAAAAATTCGGAGCATATCCGTCCATATCCATATTGTTGTAATAGAATTCCTTGAAAAAATCATCTTTCATTTTATCTATATAGAACTTACAGCTTTCTTTGTGTTCACAATTAAAACAAAACTTACCCTTGAAAGGATTGTTCGATCCGTAATAACGCAAGGATCCGAATGCATTGACAATTCTCGGTTCATCATCAATCAACCAATTGATGATATCAAAATGATGCGTCGCTTTATGTATCTGCAATCCCCCGGAGCATTCCTTGATGCTGTGCCAGCGTCGAAAATAGTCGGCTCCGTGGACTTGGTCCAGCAACCATTCGAAATGAACCGCTGTGATGTCACCAATGATATCTTGCATCATAAGCTTCTTTATTTCCAATAAAAAAGGCATGAATCTACAGTTAAATGTAACGGTGACTTTTTTACCGGTTTCCCTTTCGGTTTTAAGGATTTCATTGCATTTAAACTCGTCGGTAGTCATTGGCTTTTCTGTAATGACGTCACAACCTTTTTGTAATGACTTGATGATGTATTCATGATGAAATGCATCTTGTGTGGTTACAATGATCGTATCCGGTTTTGCCACATCAAGCAAATCATTAAAATCCTCAAATACGGGGATTTGCCGCCCGAGCTTTTCCGCAAAGACCTTTGCACGCTTGGTGTTGATATCATAAAGACCAACAAGTTCGGCAACATCAGTATACTTTGAGACCAGGGGTTTTCCGTACATATACAATCCCCTGTTACCGGTACCTGCAATAGCATACTTTTTCATAAGAATTCCAGCGTTTTAAATAAACGCTTTTCTCCTTTCTTTTTACGAAAGATTAATATAATTATATCATAATATCATCAAGGTAATATGAAAAAACAAAAGGCTTTGGGTACAATTATAGTAGAATGTATGGTATTATTTAGACATTATATAAAGTCCTATATGAAAAGATTTTATAGAACTAAGAATTGCTCAAACATTTAGTTAATTTACAATATTGGACAGGAGTTTTTTATATGAGTCAAAAACAAGTAAGAACCAGATATGCACCGAGTCCTACAGGTTCCATGCACATTGGAAACCTAAGATCGGCACTTTATGAATACTTAGTAGCCAAATCTCAAGGCGGCGTCTTTGTTTTGAGAATTGAGGACACGGACCAAAAAAGACAGGTGGAAGGTGCCCTGCAGAAAATATATGATACGTTGAAATTAGCCGGTATACAACACGACGAAGGCCCTGATGTGGGCGGTAATTACGGCCCTTATGTTCAAAGCGAAAGAAAGCACTTGTATTTAGCCTATGCAAAACAATTGGTAGAAAGCAAACATGCCTATTACTGCTTTTGCGATAAAGAGCGATTAGATTCTTTGAGACAATCCCAAGAGCACGAAGGCGCCAAATATGATCGTCATTGCCTTGGGCTTAGCGAAAGAGAAATTAAAGAAAATCTTGACTCCGGGATGCCTTATGTCATAAGACAGAAGATGCCTACAGAAGGATCCGTCACTTATCACGATGCGGTTTTCGGTGAAATTACTGTACCTAGCAGTGAATTGGAAGATCAAATATTAGTAAAATCAGACGGATTTCCTACTTATAACTTTGCCAACGTCGTAGACGATCATTTAATGGAAATCACCCATGTGGTTAGAGGCAGCGAATATGTATCCTCTACCCCTAAATATATCTTGTTATACGAAGCATTCGGTTGGGATGTGCCGGTATTCATTCATTTGCCGTTAATCACCAAAGAAGGCGGCAGAAAAATGTCCAAAAGGGAAGGCGATGCTTCTTTTGTAGACTTGATCGATATGGGGTATTTGCCGGAGGCGATTGTCAATTATGTGGCTTTACTTGGATGGAGCCCGAGAGATAATCAAGAGATCTTTTCATTAAAGGAATTAGAAGAAGTTTTCGATATTAAAGGGATCAGCAAATCCCCTTCCACATTTGATTTTGAAAAGTTAAATTGGATGAATCGTGAATATATTCGCAAAATGGATCTTGATGCGTTTCATGCAAAAGCTATAGAAGAGTATAAAAAGGCAAGTTTAACCGAAACAACGGCAGACTTGCATAAGGTCAGCCAACTGTTAAGAGAGCGCATTGAATTTTTCACACAAATCCCGGAAAACGTAGACTTCCTGGTAAAGATGCCGGATAATTATGATTTGAATATGTACAACCACAAAAAGATGAAAACCTCAACGGAAAATTCTGTGGAGTTTTTAGAGGCATCTTATCAATCCTTGGCACAGCTAATGGATTGGAATTTCCAATCCATCGAGAAAGCATTGATGGATACCGTTGAAACATTAGGGGTTAAAAATGGACAAATATTATGGCCGGTACGTACAGCCATCAGTGGAAAACAAATGACACCGGGAGGCGCTTTTGAAATAGCCGACATATTAGGTAAGGAAGAAACCCTTTCAAGATTACAGATCAGTATGGATCGGCTAAAAACTTTCAATGAAAATCAATAAAAGATAAACAGTAAATAAAAATTGAAAAGATGAAATGTCTTTAAAGGGAAAAGGTTTGTAAAAGGAACCTTTTCCCTTTTTTCGTACTTTCTATGGACCACAGACAATCAACAGATCTACCCCGTATACAAAAACATCAGCTTAACAGCTTGCACATAAAATCATTGTAGACTTTTAATACTTCATCTTGATCTGTCATTTCGTCTAGTGCGACCTTCATTTCATCTGCTGTAATCGATGAGGGGTCTTCATACAACTTTTTTAATGCGTTCTCGATATATTCGGTTCTCTTTTTTATAATAGGGCTGTTAAAATAACCGGAGTCCATGATCTTATAATCGTTGTAATGATCGCTGTGACAGAATTCTAGTTGCTTATACAGAGGCGGATACATGGCTCTTTTGGCCAGATTTAAATATTCTTTGGATCTGTTTAAGGTTTTATTGCCAAATACGTACTCATCATCTATTTTACATACGATATTTGGATGAGACCTATTATGCACCGGATAATAACCGGCCTTTACGGTAGCGTAATCCAGTAATGATCTGTAATGAGCAGAAGAAACCTTAACTTTGCCGGCCTTTTCTTCTTTCTCGGCCATAACGTCCATGAAAACAAACAATTCATCGTAGCTTCGAATGTTTTGAATATTGTGCTCTTGGAGTATTGAATTTTTAACAAGCGTAAGGCGAAAGATCCTTATAGAACTCGATGAATTCATCGTTCCAAAAATAAAAAGCATCATAATCCGATGCGATATGCTCGTAGACTTTCGAAGGAAAAATTAAATCAATTTCCATGCTGGATTGCATTGCAGATAAATAATCATTTTTTGCACTGTTTGCCGGAAGTGAAATGAATTCTACCGGGTAACCGAACCTTTCTTCACATTCTTCCCCAATCACATGCAACAAGTCGAAAAAATCGGTAGAAGTAAACATATTCTGGCCGATTACATCAAAGCCGTAATTTTGTTTTTTGCTGTTGATTAAAATTCTTAACGGCTTGTTATCGAAAATTGTTTTTTCATCTGAATATTTTTCCTCTATCGGGTCCTCTTGTGTGTGCATATGACTACAAGCAAAAATGAAGATGATGCAAAATACTAAAAATAAAACAAACAATCTTTTCATTAGATCCCCCCGTTAAAATTCTAAAATCAGTTCACAGGAATTAGAGGTAGATATCAACTTTGGTCGTCACATGTACTATCCCAGTCAATATTTAAAGATGCTATTGAAAATTAAGTATAATGATCTTCAGCATCCGCTCAATCTCAAGATTATTGGATTTTTATCTTTCTTCAAATTCCGATTTTAATATATTCCGTTATTACCTCATCTATAACATTTCCTATGGCCGCTGCAAAAGAGCCTCTCGCACATAAGTGTCTTCCACAATATTACTTGTTTATATTATAGAGCTGTTCCGGAGAGCTAACAATCATAAATTATATTTTTTTCGATCCTTACCATATGGTTAAAGTAGCTTCTTTATAATTATAAGAAAACCTATTTAAATAGACGAATGATTTAAGACAACATTTCTCGCAACATAGCCTCGTCAATGATGGATATGTTCAGTTCCTTGGCTTTATCCAGTTTACTTCCTGCCTCTTCCCCGGCCAAAACATAGGACGTTTTTTTAGATACACTGCCGGATACCTTTCCTCCGGCATTTTCAATCAATTCGGTTGCTTCTTTTCTGGACAAACTCTCTAAAGTTCCGGTTAACACAAATGTCAAACCGGAAAATTGTTGTGTAATGGACTTTTCGGATTCTTTTCTTTTGACATTGACTCCTTTTTGATCAAGACTTCGGATGAGCTCTCTATTATTCTCATCTGAAAAATAATTGTTCACGGACGTAGCCATAATCAATCCGAAATCTTCAGTTTCGATCAATTCATCAACCGTTGCATCCATCAATTGGTAGATATCGGTAAATTTCTTTTCCAGGTTTTTAGCTGCACCTAAACCGATATGAGGAATCCCCAATCCGTAAATCAACCGATACATGTCATTGTTCTTGGTTCTTTCCACTGAATTGATCAAGTTGTCCGTACTTTTTTGTTTAAAGCCTTCAAGCTCCAAAATCTTATCTCTTTTTTCAAATAAGTCATATATATCTGTAATGTCATTGATCAGACCGTTTTGCAAGAAGGTTTTGATGATTGCAGGTCCTAATCCTTCGATGTTCATGGCATCTCTGGAAGCAAAATGGATCAATTTTCGTTCCGACCGTGCCGAACATTCATTATTCGTGCAAAAATGAGCAACCATGCCTTCCGGTTTTACCACTTTTGAGTTGCATACAGGACAGTTCTCAGGCATATCAAATATTTTTTCATTTCCAGTACGCTTTTCAATCACCGGGCGTATCACCTCCGGGATAATATCTCCTGCTTTTTGAATCAAAACAGTATCACCGATGCGTATGTCTTTTTCCCTGATCAATTCGAGGTTGTGTAGTGTGGCACGTGTGACTTTAGAGCCTGCAATGAAGACCGGTTCCAACTCAGCTGCAGGTGTTAACACACCGGTTCTACCTACTTGAATGGTAATATCCTTTAACAATGTTTCCTTTTGTTCTGCAGGAAACTTATATGCAAATGCCCACTTGGGTGTTTTAGCGGTGGAACCTACAGTTTCTCTCAAGTCAAGCTGATCTAATTTGATGACGGCACCGTCTATATCATAATCCAAACTCTTTCGGTATTCATTGATGTTTTGAATAAAGGAGACCATATTTTCGGGATTGTCTGTCACTCGATAATTTTTATTGACCTTCAAACCCAGTTCCTTCATAATTTCTAGTGCTTGAGAATGACGGGTAATCTCTTTTCCTTCTATTCTCCTTATTTCGAACACAAATATATCTAAATTGCGGGTTTTGGTGATTTCAGGATCCAATTGTCGTAAAGATCCGGCAGCCGCATTTCTTGGATTAGCAAACACCGGCAACCCTTTTTCTTCATTGGATTGATTTAATTTGAGAAAGCCTTTTTTGGACATATAGACTTCTCCCCGAACTTCTAACAGAGGGATATCTTCCTTCAATCGTAAAGGAACAGTAGGAATGGTTCGAATATTTGTGGTGACATCTTCTCCCACAAAGCCGTCTCCTCTGGTGGCTGCACGCACAAAAAGTCCGTTTTCATAGGTCAACGAAACGGACAATCCGTCGATCTTTTCTTCAATGACAAAGTCGCAAGATTGATTCGGAAAAAGATCTTGAATTCCTTTTGCGAATTTGATTGCAGATGCAGGATCAAAAACATCTTGCAAGCTTTGCATTTGAAAGGTATGAGTGACTTTATCGAACTTTTCCAATGGTTTTGAGCCCACCCGACGTGTCGGTGAATCAGGTGTAATATATTCGGGATATTGGTTTTCCAAATCCACCAGTCGTTGATAGAGTTGATCATATTCATAATCAGTGATTACAGGTGCATCTTCGGTATGATACTTTTGGCTATGGTAATTAATTAATTCCCTTAATTCATTTATTTCGTTGACGATTGTATCGGGCATATCATGGAATCCTCCAGAATTTTGTACCAATATTATATCATACCGAATCTGTTTTTACATCAAGTATGTCTGTTGCAAATAGTTATAGTTTTTATGATGGATCATGACATTCAAGCTGTCTGCAATCAGTTTGGACATGACGGTGATGGCTTCATCGATACCTCTGGGGGTTACGATCATGTTGTCATCTCCCGGTTGAAACACCTTGGAAATCAGTTCTTGTTTGTCTTGAGGATCAATGTCCTTTATAAAGGTATAGATATTCCCGGAAGATTCATTTTCTTTTTTAAATTCTCTGATCATGGAGTCAATGGTTTCATTAGCCATTGTAATTGCATCCACCACGGTAGGAACTCCGATTGCATACACTGGTACGCCCAATGTTTGCTTGGACAATTCCTTTCGCTTGTTTCCCACACCGGATCCCGGTGCTATCCCGGTATCACATAATTGTACGGTTTTGTTAACACGATCTGTTCTCATGGAGGCCAATGCATCAATGGCAATAATGATATCCGGTTTGACATGATCTGCTACACCCTTAATGATTTCAGCGGTTTCAATACCGGTAATTCCTAAAACTCCAGGAGCCAATGCGCATACAGGATTTAGATTCTTTTCCCGCTCATCTGGAAAGTACTCTAATATATGACGGGTTATGGCCAACTTGGAGACCACTTTAGGGCCTAATGCATCCGGAGTGACGTTCCAGTTGCCCAATCCGATGATTAGAATGGTTTTGTTCTCCATGTCCGGAATTATGTTTTTTAATTCGGTAGCCAGAGCAGATCTTGCATGAACATAATCCTCGTTATTCTTTAATTCACTGTTACCAACTTCAATGGTAATGTAATTGCCAATGGGTTTGCCGATCTTTTCCGCACCTGCGTTATTGGTGATTTCCACATGCGTTATGTTTAATTTTCCTTCTTTTCGAACATGTGAAACAATTCCGTCAAAATCCTTTTTATTGGGTTCGCCTCTAATCAACATTTCTTGGGCTTCTAATGTTAAATCAGTTCTATTTTTAAAAGTCGTCATAAAAATTTCCTTTCATAGATTCAAAAAAATATACTTACAAGTATTTTTAACATTATTCAATATTTTATTACTTCATTTGTTGATGAGTTCATTTTCAACCATTGTCAAAGATATGATATAATGCATCATAAAGGAGCAACAGCCATGGAAATACTTGAACTTAAAAGACAAATAACATCCGGCATTTACCAAAGTTCTTATTTATTTATCGGTGATGAGCAATATTTGATCCGCAGTTATACTGATATGATTGCAGACGGATTGCTTGATCTTGCAACAAAAACTTTAAATTATGAAGTAATGGATGATTGCAGTGATATCGATAAAATTCTAAATTCATGTGTCAGCTTGCCTATGTTTTCCAAAAGTAAGTTAGTTGTCGTTAAAAACTCCGGATTGTTTCAAAAGAAAAAAGAAGATATCGAGGACATGATTGAGTATGTTAAAAAACCATGTGAAAGCACGTGCTTGATTTTTTGGGAAACAAAAATTGATAAACGAAACGCTTTGTATAAAGCCATCAGCACCAATGGCATCTTTTATGAATTCGAATACAGGAATCCGGACGAATTGGTTAAGTGGGTTCAAGCCGTTGTAAAAAAGAATAAAAAAACCATTGATCAGGATGCTGCCATCCGATTGACATTTAACGTGGATAACGGTTTGTATGAATTGGAAAATGAGATGAACAAGCTGCTGATGTATTGTAAGGATAAACCCAACATTACATTAAAGGATGTAAACGAGGTTTGTGTTCGCTCTGTAAAGGCGGGAATATTTGAATTGATCGATGCTTTAGTCGCCGGTCAAACCGATGTAGCCTATAAAAAGCTGTATGATTTGTTATACTTGAAAGAACCTCCTTTTATGATCTTCTTTATGATCGCAAGACAAATTATGATGTTAAACGATATGTTATCCATGAAAGAAAACGGAATATCCATAAAGGAAATATCTGCAAAGGTTCGAACACCGGATTTTATCACACGAAAAAATTTAACCAATGCTGAAAAATATCGTCAAACAGGTTTGAAAGACGCCATTAAGTTGTTAAGTAAAATCGATATGGACATTAAATCGGGTAGAATAACCGTCGAAGCAGGGTTGGATATTATCATTCCTTCCTTGGCTGAAAAGAAATTCAATACTATATCTGCATAAATTCCTCAATAAAACAAAAAAACATTACCTCTGTTTGAGATAATGTCTTCTTTTCACTTTTCGTTTTTATGCCATAGAATTAAAAGCTTTTGCCAATTGAGATTTTTTTCTAGCAGCAGCATTTTTGTGAATAATATTCCTGTTAGCAGCTTGATCAAGAGCGATTGTTGCTTCTTTGAATAACTCTTCAGCTTTCTCATCCTTTGCAACTATAGCAGCATTTGCCTTTCTACAAGCAGTCTTCATAGCGGACTTTCGAGACTTGTTTTCTGTAGTCTGCCTTTCGGTTGTCCTTATTCTTTTAATAGACGATTTAATATTAGCCAATTACTTCACCTCCTACTGACAGGATTATATATAAAATAAATTTTATCGTAAACACGGTGTTTAGTATAACACGGGCACTTTTAAATTGCAACACTTTTCACGAATTTGCAGTTGTGAAGAATCAAATCCTTAATTTCTAAACTAAATTCCACCCTACATTGGTTCATAGTGGAACTTACTTT
>CALCRE010000231.1 GCA_937894465.1 uncultured Clostridia bacterium | reverse complement strand
CGGAATATATTAAGAATCAGGACTTAGAAGAAAGACAAAAAGCCGATAATTTTGAAATTGGGGGTCTTTAGTCGGCTTCAGCCGACAGCCCAACCTACCGCCTTTAGGCGGTAGTGGTTTAGTATTGCATACCAGCTCATCTAGTGTTATAGGTTTATAAATGTTGATCTCTACACCTGCATTAAGTACATTGTTACATTCACCTCTTTTCTATTCATAAACCAAAAACTTTACATGCTTCAAAGTTTTTTATGACGGATACTGAAATTACGGTGTGTTGAAGATGCCCTCTAAAAATAGTATGATTATAGGTGTTGATGTTGAAAGGGACAAATGACAAATGACCGATATAGTAGGAACTGGGGGATGTATAAATGGAAAAGGTATCAATAAAGGCACTAATAGAAAAGAAGGAGTCATCGCTGATTGACCGAAATGTAGAGGATAAATGGGTCGATGAGATACTTTACGGCAATTCTCGAAATGCATTGTTCATTACAACTTTTAATATGGCTTCTATGGCAGGGAAAGAGAAGGATGAAAAACGGCGAGATCTATTTAAGCGTTATCACATCACTGGTGTGTTCGGACTATCAAATCCTATGAAAAGTGCTGTGAATGATTTTATGTTGCTGGTTCTTTCTACAGAACCGGCTAATACAGTGTTGATCGGGAACTACATACGAAAACTTTATAGAACCGGCGGAGTTGGTGCAGCAGAAGACTCACAACTGATTTTCCCGAATCAATATATAGAGTATTGTGCGAACATTGAAAATTGGCTAAATCATGGAAAAGATGCAGCAGAGGGAGAAGAGTATTGGTTTCATGAAATTTCATATAATGATTTCGACTATGATCATGTAAGTCCCTTGCCATATAGCAAGAGGTGTTATGAAGTCAGGAAGTTTCTTCAAACTGAAAAAACAAAGCCTCTGTCAGAAATTGCCAAGATCATTAGACCGCACCTTATTCGCAGTGAGCGAGGTAAAGTTATTGGTGTTAGGGATTTCCAATATCCATTAAATCTCGAGTATATGAGAGAGGGGTGGAAAACAGATACAATACTTAAAATAGGTGATATTGTCTTTAAGAATGCCATGCCGGAAAGGTGTTATTTGCTTCTCGAACAACCTGCGGAGGCTATATATGCCGGAGGAAATGATTTTATTGTACGCACTAACGATCTCAATTTATCAGCTTACATTATTCAGTACTTTATGAGTGATGTGGGTAAGACAATTATTGAAGCATCAGGTTCAGGAGCAGCACTACCACGAATGACACTGAGCAATTTTAGAAAAACCCCTATTATTGAACCCAAGAAACCTCTTTCTCATTACTTGGAGCTATATCGTATGTTGGCAACAAAGCCAAAGGACATTAGCACATATAATCACCGGTTTGCCGCGGTCGCGGAATATAAAGAAGCTGAGAGTATCGAAGATGTTCTCAATTTAGAATTGCTTGAGAATGCAAAGTTGTATAAAGGTGAAATTGTGAGAGAATTCCTAAAACAAGACTTTACGGAACTAAATTCTTGTTACAAAGCGGAAGCCTATAAAGCAACTTTGATTATGTGTGGTTCAATTCTTGAAGCTGTTCTAATCGATTGGGCAAGTGAATATGATCAAAAAGATTACTTCAGTGAAGAACTGTGGGTTACCGATAAAAGAACCGGGAGAATGAAAAGAGCGGAGCTCATTGATTATATCGATAGAATCAATGAGATTAATCGTCCAAAATGGATGACTGAAGCTGGATATGCCCATCAAATAAGAAAAAAGAGGAATCTTGTCCATGCAAAACTTTGCATGAACTCAGAGGAGATAAACGATGTCGTGTGTGCAGAAGTGATCGGCTATTTAAAGGATGTGCTTGCAACCAGGGGATTGTAGATAGTCTCTATAGATTATCATACCAGGATGGGATATTGATTGATTTTTCATGCAATGAAAGATATGATTATAATTGTAAAATATATGATTTCGATAAATGTTTGATATGGGAAATGAGATTGTATGCTTGATGAAAACTACTATGTGTATAAAAAGGAAGTAGACTGGTCTTTACTGCACGAAGGTGTAGGTATTCCGGTAACCATTCAGGTTGTTTTTCAACATTCCATCAATCAATTCTTATCAAGAGGACAGTCAAAGAATATTTATCTTGTTATTGAAGGAAAGACTTATAAAGCTGAGCTTAAAAATCAAAAATTTGATGAGAGGAAATATCCCAACAGAACAGATATCATGCAAATTAGATATAATCCGCAAAGTGATATTGCCCAAAAACTTAGAAATATCTTTTCTTCTAGTTATCAATACATTCTAGAACAGAGAAATGCAATTTTTGATAAGCAGAAAAAGTTCATCAATGTACCCAAAGAACAAAAGGAGTATCTTGCCATCTATACAACGGTTTATGCCGATACATATCTACTTGATTGTATTACGCGGGAGGATACGATCGCAACAAAAGAACAAATTGCCCATGAAGATGAGCAAGAGTATGAAACGAGTATTAATTATGGATTGATGGATTCGAAAGCCACGATTGAAACAGCATGTCAAACGACAAAAATACGGAAGCTCAGCAGGGCTATAGGAGATAACCTGAAGCTGCTTTATGACTACCGATGCCAGTTATGTGGACAGAACATCAGTGAAAGATATGAAGTTGCAGTTGCTGAATCCCATCATATAGACCCGTTTGTTGAATCTTTAAATAATAATGCAGATAACCAAATCATCATTTGCCCCAATCACCACCGGATCATTCACAGAGCCAACCCCGTATTTTATAGGGGAAAGCTCACTTTTGCATATAAGAACGGTGTAGAAGAGAGAATTGTTTTGGACCGGCATCTCTCAAGGCATAGAACTGCCGGTTCAATGGGTTGACATTCCGGGGGCCTTTTATGGAATTCAAAAATACATCATTGGTTATAAACCACCTAATAAGTATGAATATCATTTCAAATTGTGCTGTTTCGGTTGGAGATGAAACCAAAGAAATGATGTGTTTGGAGATCGGTGACAGTCCGATTGAAACAAATGACAACACACTGTTGAACTTAGCTGTTGCAAAAGACTTGAATATAGGGGGATGTATCTAGTGGATATTTTAAGACAAAAAAAGCCACCGGATTGGTTAATGATCATGGGTCTGGTGGTGGTAGGTGTGGTGGTAATAGCTTTGGTAGCTAATCCAAAGGAGAAGGAACGATTACCAAAAGATCTGTCGGAGGACATTTTTGCAATCTATATGATCGTTGTTCCGAAAGAAGGAGTCTACAGTGTTGATGCAAAAGATATTGACAAATTGACACTAGAGGGAAAACCGGTTTTGACCGATAAGGACCTAGTTGCATACCACGTGGGAGTAGAAGGCGATACTGATATTATTGAGATAAAGGACGATATATCACTTCGTGACAGGCTCAAAGAAAATGGACACATGAATGTGGAAGCGGTTATATCTCCGTACGTCGTTGTTTGCAACAATGAAAGAATTTATGTAGGTGTAATCAGCAGTTCTCTTTCTTCCTACTCTTTCCCGCAATATGCTGATGTATATTTTGATTTCATGACACAAGATCAAAACATATATGAAATCTCGGCCTTATCGAATGAATCTGTAAGATTGCTCCGTGATCAACGAATTGTACATGCACTGGACTCACTTCATTTGTTGAAAGAATATCCAGGATCAGATGAAACAAATGGTGATGATTCAAGTATTAACGGTATTGACATGATCATTGAGAAAATTAATGAAAGGCAGATCGTCGGAGAAGAGTATATCGATGAATTAAGTGAGAATACACAGCTTAAAGACAGGTTGGAAGAGTATAACGAGTATACAGCTACGTTATATGAGTTTTTCCTCAAACAAGCCAAAGGTACAATGCTAGGAGTATTTAACTTAGAATCCGAAGAGGATGTGGGGAAAATAAATATTCCTATCAGTTTTACCGAGCTGACAGAACGAATTGCTCATCATTCGTTATATGAAAATTGTACAGAACTTTTTTTAGATGACCCGGTTTTATATCCGATCATAGATAAAGAGGCCGGAGGGTCAGCAGGGCAATGGCCTTATTGGTGGCATACTATTTATTTGGAACAAACGCCTAATGTAAAAGAAGTCCTTGTTGAGTATTTCAATCTGGAAAAAGATTTAGTTGAGCAATTGGATGCTTACAAAAAGTCTTTAGACTGAGTAAGGTTTACTGCTTATTGTCCTTGATGATTTTGCTCGGTGTTATTCCGACGATTTGTTTAAACAACTTAGAAAAGTGTTTAACGTCGTTGATCCCTACGGCTTGACCGGCTTCTGATACATTAAACTGCCCGGTTTTCAGCAACTCCAAGGATTTATGTATCCGAAGCTTATTTTTGTATGAAACGGGAGACATTCCTTTTAAGTTTGAGAAGAGCCTTCTGAAGTTTGCTGCGCTCATCATGCACACATCCGCTACATCGGATACGAGATAATCCGAGGCGAAGTTTTCTTCAATGAAACGAATACCATTTCTAATTTTCCAATAGCTTTCTCCGTACTTCTCATTAGAGGAGTCAGTGGATATGTGATATAGGATTTTTATACATAATGAAAAACGATTGAGCCAGCCGTATGGAATGTCCGATGACAATCGTTCTATATCTTTTAATAGTTCATCATAAAAATGATAATCGTCATGGAACAAAATTTTTGGTTGATCACCGAAATCAATGTCTGAATAGTTATTCGGAAGCCTTAGATCTAGCATAAAGAATGTGGACGATTGATCTGTATCCCATTTTGATGAATAGGAAGTATTGGATGGGATATATAGTATGTCTCCTGATTTCACATCGATGGTCCGGTCGGAAAACATAAATTTGGCACCCCCTTTTGCCAAATATACAATTCGAAAATGTTCGTCCAGGCTGATGCTGATTTGATGTCCCGGCTTGTTGGTTATGACTAATATGTCCTTCAAACTGAAAGATATTTTATTGATAGAGCGATCAGAACATTGTGACATTTGCATAGAAGGTCCCCTCTTTTTTTGTTTTGTACGAAAAACAGATTGATTCAACCGTTGTTTACCTAATGTTACCAATATTATAATTTAACCAAATGGATGTGTAAAGATATCACATTCTTACTTTATTGTCTTAGATATCTTTTTTGATCAGAAATGGAATGGGGGTATATCATGGAAACAAAACTAACGACCTATGTGAAGAAATATGCATATCAATTAGGTGCGGACTTGGTAGGGGTAGCTAATATTGAGAGGTATGAAAATGCACCGATCAAAATGAGTCCTAAAGGAATTTTGCCGACTGCAAAATCTGTAATTGTATGTGCAATTCATCATCCGGATGCTGCGATTGAACTTGACGGAGAGATTCATTCTCAAGTCATGGGCCCGTACGGCGTACAAATGACCATGAACTATAAGCTGGATCTCATGTCTTTTAAAATTGGTAGAATGCTTGAAGACATGGGTTATAAGTCTGTACCCATAGCCAGCTCCAATATATGGCGCTACAGAGGGTATAAGGATCTTGATGCTGTTTTTGCACCGGATATCAGTCATATCTACAGTGCTGTTGCAGCAGGGCTTGGAGAGTTAGGGTGGAACGGTATTTGCATAACGCCGGAATATGGCCCTAGAAACCGCTTTGTATCTATTATAACGGAAGCTGAACTTGAGCCAAATCCTCTTTATGACGGTGAAAAGCTGTGTGATATGTGCGGAAGATGTATAGAACACTGCCCAACGGATGCATATCGCAAGGAAGTTGACGGTGTTAAGGATGTTGTTATTGAAGGCAAACATCATCGGTTCGCCAATAAAAACTTATGGCGTTGTGCATGGGGCGAGCATTTTGGAGTTGACCTTGACCTTCCGCAACCTGATGTTGTTGATGAAAAAGTCTTGCTGGACTATGTAGATAAATACGGAAGAAGAGGCGGAGAGATGGGAGTTTGTTTAAAGGTGTGCTTACCCAAGCATTTGCGCAAGCCCGAACCGGATTACTGTAAAATTGCAGATCGGCGTCATCGCCAGACTGTGGCAACCGGATTGCCACTGGATCGATCCGTCTATGATCGTATTTTAGGAATCTGCCAAGATTGGGACATTGACAGTGTACACTTTGTGTCGGAACAAAAATTAGCTGACAAGAATATCGACATTACGAAGGATTTGCCTGACGGAAAGAGTGTCATTCTAATCACAGAGCGTTACAGCATTCCTGCGGCATCACCTGAAGAATACAGAGAAAAATTCCCGGAGGATTGTCGTAGTTACAGACAGATATCAGACTTGAGTAAGGGGTTCGCCGAGCTGGATATTTGCAGGCTTCTTGAGAAGGTAGGCTATTCCGCACTTACCATGACCTATATGAAGCATGATGCCATACGTAAAATCTGCGAAGTTAAAAATGAAGGAGATACCATGATTAACACTGCTATGATTCTTACGGAAGCACCGGTTACAGATAAAGCCTTTACCAATCTTAATCAATCAAAAAACCCCGAGGATTTAAAACAGGAGATTTATAGAATTGCAATGGAAAAAGGTGCGGATTTAATGGGTGTTGCTTCTGCAGAATCCATAGACTCTATTGCATATCAGCTTCGGGATATTCGAAAAGATGAGAAAATAATTTCTGCAGTTGATAAGAACGACATCTTTAAAGCATACAAGCCATACATTGAAGTGAAAAAACGAATGATTCATGATACCTCAGATTATATCCACGGTGCAAAATCAGTGATCATTGCAGGTCTTCATTATCCGGTGACACCGGTGGAAAGATTGGGTAAGCCTCCGGCAGAAGCCATTGGACCTTATGTATTCGTACAATATGAAACAAATTGGTTGTTGGGTCAAATTGGCTATTCCATATGCCAAGCGTTGGAGAATATGGGTCACAAAGCGATTTTTACATACAATTTAACTGGAGCAGGTTCTGTTGTAGGAAGTCCCCGAGGATTTTTTGCAGATGCAACATGCAATACACTGGAAGCGGTTGCTGCAGGATTGGGGACATTAGCCCTCAATGGATCGGTCAACACGGATGAATATGGAATCCACCAGCGATTTATCGCAATTATTACAGACGCTGAACTTGAGCCGGATCAAGTGTCAGTAGGTAACCCAGACACATGTAGTGAATGTAGAAAATGTATCGATGCTTGTCCTACAAGGGCTTTGAATGCAAAGGAAATCGTGGAATTGGATATTGGGGGAGTCAAGGTCCCTTATTTGCCGGTTGATGTCAATCGTTGCGACTGGGCAAGCAAATATGCCCTCACAGATGAAGACGGAAATAAATTTGGTGGCAATGTTACGGATATTCCTTGTCCTTATGAAGTGACATCGGAAAACCTCGATGCAGCTTTACGTCAACAAGATTATGTATATAAATTCCGGCCTGTCACGGGAGAGAGCTGCATTATCAATTGCCCTCTTAACGGGGCTTTTGTGATGGCCGAATAAAACCAAGAAGCTAAAAGGATTTTACAGCGCATACCCATTCAAAAAAGGATGGTATGCGTTTTTTTATCCTTAGAATTCGATTAGAGTGAATAATGTGAATTTAATTATGGAATTCACTGTATTCACTTGATAAGTATGAATATAATATGTATAATGTGGGTATAATGAACAAGGATGAATATTGAAGGAGTGATCATAAATGCCTTTTGAAACAGAGCGGATAGAGTTTAAAGAGATTTTTGTAAATGATATTTATAAGGAAGTCATCGCCTTTGCCAATACCGATGGCGGTACAATTTATGTTGGTGTAAAAAATGACGGTCAAGCAATTGGGTTAAAGGATATAGACGAAACCTATGCTAGAATTACCAATGGTATACGAGATGCCATTCTTCCTGATGTAACGATCTTTGTAAAGTATATATTGGAGGATAATCAAATAATACGTATAGAAGTGGGAGAAGGTTCATTTAAACCATACTACCTCAAATCAAAGGGACTAAAATCGTCAGGTGTCTACGTTCGCCAAGGAGCAACATCCGTTCAAGCTTCACCGGAACAAATCAGGCAGATGATAAAGAGTGCTGACGGAGATGTATACGAGGATCTGCGTTCTCCGGAACAAAACCTTACATTCCAGACGGCTAAAGACGCCTTTGCCGACTGGAATATCACTCTCACTGAAGAAAAATTTTATGTTCTTGGGATCCGAAATAAAGCGCAGGGGCTCTATACCAATCTAGGCATGATTCTATCTGATCAATGTGCTCATACAATTAAAGTAGCTGTCTTTGCCGATGACAAAAAAACTGTATTTAGAGATCATAAGGAGTTTATAGGATCGATCTTTCAACAACTTGAGGAAACATTTGCATACCTACAATTAAATAATAAAAACAAATCCATTATTGACGGAGTGAAAAGGACCGACTTTTGGGACTATCCAAAAGAAGCGATTCGTGAAGCTCTATTGAACTCCTTAATTCATCGTGATTATAGCTACAGTGGAAGCATTATTATCAATGTAAATGAGAGTGGGATGGAGTTCATTTCAATCGGTGGACTGCTTTATGGATTAACACCGGAAGACATACGCAATGGTATTTCACAGTTACGTAATCGCAAACTTGCGAATGTTTTTCACCGGTTAAATTATATTGAGTCATATGGAACGGGGATCAGAAGAATTTTTGCACTGTATGAAAGCTGCATTGAGCAACCTCAGATAACAGTGACTCCGAACACTTTTAAAATAAGCCTTCCTAACATGAATCAAACGAGACAAACAGTGGTGGACAATCAGAAAGAATATATAAAAATCACTCCGCAAATGAAGACAGTGCTTGATTATCTTTCAGAACACGGACAAATTTTAGATATAGAAATGCAAAAGTTGTTAGACATTAAGCGGACAAGAGCATATATCTTGTCAAAGCAAATGTCAGATGCCGGCTTGATTAAAATAGTAGGCAGGGGCGAAGACAGGAAATATGTCCCGATTGTTTAATATATCAATTTAGTGTTCTTACTCATATAGCAAATATTGCTCTCGTAATTTTGAGAAATTTTGCAGCTCCTTGTCGAATTGATTCATCATGCTATCAAAGTCTTTGCTTTGTAGTCGAATGATGTCTGTACCGGCTAAGCGGTCAAAGAAAGGAGTTCCCCCTTCTTTATAGGGAGGAAGAAATGCAAAGTGTTCTTTATATAGATCCATCAATGTATAGATCAATCGAACGCCAATTTCAAAAGCCTTCACATTTTTGGATTCGGTTATATGAATCTGAACTCCTCCACATAACTGTCCCTGGTGTTTTGAAAAGGTTGGTGTAAAGTATGCCGGTCGGAATAGGACTCCTTGGTATCCATAATTATTCATAGCATCACATAATTCTGAAGCATCCACCCAAGGGGCTCCGAGTAATTCAAATGGTTTTGTGGTACCGCGACCTTCAGACATATTGGTTCCTTCCAAAAGGCATGTACCGATATATAGGACAACTGTTTCAAAGGAGGGGATATTCGGGCTTGGGCTCACCCATAACAAATCAGTATCGTCGAAGGTCATGTTGCGGTTCCATCCTTGTACAGGAACAACATTCAAATTACAGTTGATGGAGAATTCTTTGTTAAATAATTGAGCCAACTCTCCCATTGTAAGACCGTGTCGTACAGGGATGGAATAGTTACCCACAAAAGATCGGTTCTTGGTGTCTAAAATATTTCCGTCCATAATCTTTCCACCCAAAGGATTTACCCTGTCTAATATGACAATGGGGACATTGAATTCTGCACAGGCTTCCATGGCGTTAGCCATGGTATAGATATAGGTGTAATACCTTGCGCCGATGTCTTGTATATCCAAGACGATCAAATCGATTTCCTTTATCATTTCTGCGGTAAACTTCCTTATCTTCCCGTATAGGCTGTATACCGGAAGGCTTGTTTTAGCATCGGTGTAGTTGTCTACTGTTCCCCCTGCCTGGACATCACCCCGTACACCATGTTCCGGAGAGAACAAAGCTTTCAAGTTGTATCGTTCATTTAAAATATCAATGGTGGATCTTAGCTTCTTGTTCACACCTGTGGGGTTTGTAATCAAACCTAGATTCTTTCCTTGAAACAAATGATCATACTGATCAATAACATCAATTCCGCTATATACTACATGCTTGCTCATCAATTTTTCCTTTCTTACTCTTTACAAAGAGGCAAAAAACATATTATGTAACAATCTTCGAAAACGAACGATCTTGATATTCTCTCTTCCGTAATGAACGCGATTAGTCAGGCAAATGATATAGACCCCCAGAGAATTGTCCAACCAAATTGATGTACCTGTAAACCCTGTATGACCATAGGAACCTATAGGAGCCAATTCACCTCCTGCATTTGAGTAAGAGTCTGTACCGGGTACTCTGTCGGCTTTTAAGGACCATCCGAGTCCTCGATCCTCGTTCAATTGGTAGGTATAGTTTCTAATCATGGCTGATACCGCGGCTTTAGACAGAACTCGTGTATTGTTGACCACTCCTTCGTTCAACAGCATGATTGCGTACTTACTGATGTCTTGGGCGTTGGAGAAAAGCCCTGCATGTCCTGAAACACCACCAAAAAACCGTGCATTTTCATCATGTACTACACCGTTGATATATTGGTCGGAAGAAGGCTTTCTTTCGGTGGATGCAGTATTTTCATTAACAGGGTTAAATCCGGTTTGAGTCATCTCCATAGGTTGATACAAATATTTTTTGCATAATTGATCCAATGTGTCATCGCCTGCAACTTCCAAAATGCGCCCTATAGTGATAAACCCCAAGTCACTGTAAAGGACTTGGGCTCCGGGGGTGTACTTGACACCTTCTTGGGCAATTATGCTTATGGCATCTTCTTTGTTATCACAACGCTTGTATAAGGGAATGTAGGCTGAAAGCCCGGCTGTGTGGGTTAACAACTGCCCGATTCGGATATCTTTGCTGATCTCGCCTGAGAATTGGGGAAGGTAATCCGATACTTTATCCGCAAGACTGATCTTTCCCAAATCTGTAAACACCATGGCAAGAGGTGCCGTTGACAGAACCTTTGTAAGAGAGGCCATGTCAAACAAAGTTTCCAGCTCTAATGGGGCAACTGTAGGATAAACCGATTTGTTGCCTGTGTAGTACTCGAAAAGTACACTATCTATCGTTCCTGCTAAGACAGAGGCACAGGGGAAGGCTTCACCTGCGACAGCATCTAATATCAGCTTTTTTATAGCTGTTTGTTTCTCTTCAGATATTTTCATCACTAATAAACCTCCTGCACAATATCCAATCCGGTGGTTGCATCTGAAAAATCATTTTCCGTGGAGCGGACATTGGTTTTCTCATTTACACCTTCTATTTTTGCAAAGACATTCGTTCCGACTTCAGCTCGGCATCCGCGTAAGAAGATGGAGGACGAAGAACGACATAATATCGCGTTTCCGTCATTGTCCTTCGGTTGTCGCAACCTCATATTGATCAACTCCATATCCTTGCACTTATCAAAGATAAAACCTTCATGCCACACAACCGACTGCTTATTCCACTTCACTCTTACACGGTTAAATGAAATGTGGTGCAGATTTCTACCGTATAGGACACAAGGCAAGGCAGGTTGATTGTTCATTCCATGATACCCCGGAATGACAAAGGATGTTGGCATCCGATTTACAAATTCACAATTTAGTGTTCCTCCGGAGATTTCCCAATCAAAGTCTGACATGGTTATATCGCAGATTGGTACAAGATCGTTTCCAACGATCTGTGAACCTGCGGTTGCTTTTATACTGAAATTCCGGAAGGATATATTTTTCATACCGGCAGGCGGTATGGCCAATTCACCGCTATTGATTGAAAAAGGTATGATGACGTCCATTATGAAGCTCGAGAACTTTACATTTTCTATGTTTACACCGTGCATGGAGTTTTTGGAGTAGCGACACACCATGTTGATTCCTGTTCGGGAATTGGTTATGATAATATTGCTGAATGTACAATTCCGAACATTTCCGTCACCTACACCTACACGGATTGCACAACAAGGGGAACTGAGAATGCAGTTGCTTACTGTGATATTTTCACAGGAAATTGTATTTTCACCTAATGCACGCCTATTGGCTCGTACCGTCAAGCTGTCATCACCGGAGCGAACAATACAATCACTGACTGTGACATTTTGGGAGCAATCGATATCAATACCGTCACCGTTTTGGGTGGTAGGCGGATTTTCTATAGTCAAACCGTTAATGTGAACATCCCTGCAACCGAGCACAAATAAAGTCCAATAAGTTGAGTTATATAACTTTACATTACTTACATTGACATTTGTGCAGCGGCAGAAAAAGACCATTTGTCCCGGTCTCCAGGATTTAATCGGCAGGTTTTTTATTTTAAAACGGTAACTGCTGTTTTGAACAGTATACTCATCTTGCTCGAAGAAACAATTTGAGTTTCCGTCTATAATGCCGTTTCCTGTAATGGATACATTGTCTTGTTGATATGCAATGATTAAGTGAGCCGCTGTTACATTTTCGGATGCGAATGCAACGTTTTCGGAGAATATGTCATCAGCATTGTAATCTTTTCGATCAGGGCTTCCTAAAATTGTTGCCCCGGATTCCAAATGTAGTTCTATATTGCTTTTGATATATATGGTTCCGCAAAGATAAGTTCCGGACGATACCACAACTACGCCGCCACCATTTACATGACAGTCATCAATGGCATTTTGGATGGCCTGTGTGTCTTTTACTATTCCGTTGCCTGTTGCTCCATAGTCTTTTACATGATACATAACAAAAAACCTCCATACCAATCTGCTTCATCAATGGTTGTGAATAGTATTCTTTTTTCTTTTTAAATTATAGCACATATGAAAAGGTATAGAGACTGCAAGGCTATAAATCCTGTTAATCAGATATATCTTCACAGCGGCGTTCCGGTTGGGAGTTGTTTTAAAAAGTCAAATAATACACTTTTTTTATTTAAAAGGTTTACCAAGTTAATGAAATGTTGAATATAATCTATATAGAATACTTTTTTATAGAACAGATAAGGAAGAGGAATCAATATGGGGGAGATAGTAAAGAAGGGATTAGCGGTAATATTGTCTGTTGTTCTGTTACTGGGCATGAGCGGATGCAGTGAAGAGTTCTGGGATGCCATAGCGGAAATTACCGAAGAGCAAGAGAACGCAGAAGTTTCGATGAATTCGGTGACATCAAATAATGATTCTGAAACCGAATTTGTAAATTCGAGAAAGAGCATTAGTTTAACCTTACATAACGATATGTTGCAAATACAAAGGCAGACGCGTGATAGCGTCACCTTGATGGGTGAACCGGGAACATGGACAATTTTTGTTTATCTTTGTGGTACAGATTTGGAAAGCGAAAATGGACTTGCGACAATGGATATGGGAGAAATGCTAGAAGCGTCTACCGGAAAAGATGTTAAGTTCGTCATTCAAACAGGAGGTACATCCGGTTGGAATAATAATGTGGTGAGTGCCTCGAAAATGCAAAGGTTCGTCATATCAGACGGTGAGATGTTTTTGTTGGATGAAAAGCCTCTTAAGAATATGGGTGAGAGTGCTCAACTTGCGGATTTCTTGTATTGGGGTATCGACAATTATGCCGCATCGAATATGGGGCTTATCTTTTGGAATCATGGTGGGGGAAGTATATCCGGCGTATGTTTCGATGAGGAGAATCGATATGACAGTCTTTCTCTTCGTGAAATAGACATGGCGCTTCTGAGTGTATTTGACAGTATGACGGATAAGTTTGAGTTTATAGGCTTTGATGCTTGTCTTATGGGAACCATAGAATGTGCTAACATACTGGCTACATATGCAAACTACATGTATGGCTCGGAGGAATTGGAACCGGGGTATGGATGGGATTACAAGGCAATTGGAGACTTTCTGGGTAAAAACCAAAATGCAGACGGAGCAGCACTTGGAAAGGTAGTGGCAGACAGTTTCTATCAAAGATGCGCCAATATAGGAGAGGGAGATCTAGCCACCTTGTCGGTTATCGATCTTTCAAAGATTGACCAAGTGATGATAAGCTTTAATAATTATGCCAGGAACCTTTATAACGCCACAGAAGATCAAGAAATTTTTTCAAAGGTGGTTCGTAACGCGGTAAATGTTGATAATTACGGTGGTAATAATAAATCGGAAGGGTACACCAATATGGTGGATTTAGCAGGAATTGTTCATGCCGGAGCATCATATGCAGAGGGATCTGAGGTCGTGCTATCGGCATTGAATGAAGCAGTTATTTATTCCAGAAATGGCTCCTACCATCAAAATGCATGCGGATTGGCTACCTATTATCCTTTAAAGATTCAAGGTTCGAAGGAGCTTTCCACTTTCGGAGAAATTGCAATCAGTCCTTATTACTTGGCTTTTGTGGACAGAGCCGCTTATGGTGCGGTCAATTACGGAAATGTAGATGATTATAATAGTAGCGGTGCATTTAGCTTGTGGGGAGTACTTGAATACCTTTTCAGTCCGGATGAAGAATTGTACTATGAGGATGATGAGGATTACTGGGATTATTATGAGGGGTATGAAATCACCGGAGAAAGCCCTCTGATCGATTTTGTATACGGACCACAACTTGATGAAGACGGACGTTATGGTTTTGTATTATCAGAAGAAGCACTTAATAATGCGACCAGTGTACAGGCAAATGTTTATGTCATTTCTGACGATGGAGAAGATATCATCGAGTACGGCATCAGTACGGATATTTACATGGATTGGGAAAAAGGAGAGTTTTACGATAGCTTTGATGGTTTCTGGTTCTCCTTACCAGACGGACAAAACCTTGCAGTATATATCGTAACAGAGGGCGACGGCTATGATATTTACACTTCTCCGATCACGTTGAATGGTGTGGAAACAAACTTGAGAATCACTCATGATTACATAAATGGTGCAATCAAAATCGACGGGGCATGGGAGGGGATTGACGAAAATGGTATGGCGGCAAAAGAGGTGGTACGCCTGAAAGCAGGAGATGAAATCATACCGCAATACTATGCATTTGCCATATATAGTGACGATGAGTACATGTATGAGGGAGTACCATACATTTTTGACGGAGAACCTGAGATTTATTATAATTATCTTCCCGACGGTGAATATTTATATGGGTTTTTCATTGATGACTTGTATGGAGACTTCTACACCACGGATTATGTGATCTTCACCGTGGAAGGTGAAGACATATACTTTGAAGAGTAGCAATTAATAAAGCATAGAGATTTAAGGATTTATTGTAGTATATAACAATAACCATAGGGAATAAATAAAAAAATAAACATGATATATAAAGGTTGAGCTATGAAAAAAGTAATTATTATTTTCACCGGTGGCACCATAGCCATGAAAAAAGATGAAAAGACCAAAGCAAATGTTATAGCTATGTCCGGAGAAGACATTTTAGATTTGACACCGGACCTTGGAACAATTGCAGATATTAGCTTTTATAATTTCAGCATGGTTCCGGGTCCTCATATGACACCGGAAATGATGTTTGATCTTTCGAAGCTTATAAAACATAAGTTGGATGTTGAAGGATATGATTGTGCAGTGGTCACCCACGGTACCGATTCTTTGGAAGAGACAGCATATCTGGTGGACTTGACCACCGATTCACGTAAACCGATTATTTTTGTCGGATCCATGAAAAGCAGTTCAGAGTTAGGGTGGGACGGTCCGGTGAACTTGATTGATGCAATATACGCAGGGATTTCCGATGAAGCTCGCGATAGAGGTACACTTGTGGTGATGAACAATGAAATTCATACTGCCGCTCAGGTTACCAAAACAAATACACATTCTTTGGATACATTTAAAAGCCCTGATTTTGGTCCCATTGGTTTTATCGATGAATTTAAAGCATACTTTTATCACAGATATACCAAATGGCAATATATCGGTGCTGAAAGTATTGACAGCAATGTTGATCTCATAAAAACTGCTTGTGGAATGAATGATCGCATGATCCGACATTGTGTTGATGCGGGTACACATGGTTTGGTGATAGAAGGAATGGGGCGTGGAAATATACCTCCTATGATGGTTCCCGGAATTGAGTATGCTTTAGAAAAAGGTATACCGGTTGTTCTGGTATCTCGTTGCCACAACGGAAAGGTGTTAGACAGCTACGGTTATCCCGGAGCCGGAAAAGAGCTGACCGGTAAAGGGGTCATCCTTGGTGATAATCTGAACGGCCAAAAGGCAAGAATCAAACTCATGGTAGCCCTTGGATTTACAAGTGACATAACATTAATAAAAGAAATATTTGAGAAGAACTATTATTAAATCAAAATCTTGTGATCAAAATTGCACAGAATTAAAAGGGGAAGTGGTTGTAACCACTTCCCCAAATATTATCTAAGTGCTTGAAAAAATAATACCCGTACATCCTATTAATACCTGAACTTATCCCCAGATAAACCAAAGTAAAACATATCCGGTTACGACGGCGGATAGGGTAAAGGGTACACTGATCTTCATAAATTCCGGAGCACTGACTTCATACCCTTCCTTACGTAGCATTCCGAGTCCTGTAATATTTGCTGAAGCTCCAATCGGTGTAATATTACCTCCTAGAGTCGCTCCCACTAATAATCCGAAATATAACAGGGTGGGATCAATACCCAGTTCTTTTGAAATTGCTGCTACGACAGGAAGCATGGTTGCAGTATAGGGGATGTTATCAATAAAGGCAGAGAACAAAACCGATGCCCATACAATCAATGTATAGATTAAAAACACATTGTTTTTACTTGCTTTTACGAAAAAGGCGCCAATATCACCAATAAGGCCTACTTCAACCAGACCGCCTATGACGACAAATAAACCGGCTAGTAAGAAAATCGTATCGTAATCAATTTCCTTTAAAGCTGATGTAAGAGTAGTAAAATCTTTGGATTTAATCATTTTACGAATGATACCGATGGCAAACATGCTCATGCATATGATACCGTTGGTGACATCCGGTTTGTTTTCCAAGAAGGAAGCAAGTATAAGTAATACCACAATTCCGACTAATAAAACAGTTGGAATATAATCTTCAATCTTGGTTCTTTCAAATTCGGGCATAGATGCTTTTTCTTTTCTGAATAACCATAACAAAACAAATGTCGAAACAAACGCTCCACATTCTACAACCCAGAATAATCCGATTTTTCCTTGATAAAAAAAGAAATCTAAAAAGTTCATTTCTGCTGCACTACCAAGCATGATTGATGTAGTGTCTCCCACAAGAGTTGCAGCTCCTTGCAAATTAGAAGAAATTGCGATTGCTATGACACTTGCAACCGGAGAAATTTTTAGCTTTTTAGCAATGGTAACAGCAATGGGAGCAACCATTAAAACGGTGGCAACATTGTCTACAAAAGCTGAAATAATACCGGCAAATAAAGCTAATGAGACGATCGCCCATTTCACATTTGGAACTTTTTCAATAATCAAATCAGCCAGTAAAGAAGGCATCCTTGATTCAATGAATAATGTAACGACGCCCATGGTTCCTGCAATCATCAGAATGACATTCCAATCGATTGTGGCAAAAACCTTTGAAATGGGTAAAATCCCCAAAACAACAAAAATGACCGCTGAGGATACTGCTATAAGGGCTCTACGCTTTGGAATTGCAAGCAGTAATAAATAAGTCAAGGCAAACAAGATAATTGTAGTGGTTTTCATATGTTCATCCTCCGATAAAACTTGCTTTTGAAATATGTTTGAAATCTATTTGAAAACTAGGGTTATTATAACGCGAGTTTCATAGAATAAGCAATAGTTAAACCGACAATAAACATAAAAAATATGATCAGATATTAATACTAAGTAATAATAATTAATCCAAATTTACTTTTCGGGACTATAACGAGCCTCCAAACGACTAAAAAGCAAAGAAGCTACCATACCTAAAACAAACATGATGACAACCCATATCAATGCCGGTAGAAATGATAATCCCATTTCAGCAAGACCTGCTTTGCTCAAACCGGGAGCTACAACTGTGGGGAAAATGGCAAGTGAGGAACCGATGACTGTTCCTAAAATGATGTGATACATCAAACCATAGAACCGCTCAAAAAGTATACTCACTAATTTGGCGAAAAGTATGACTGCAAGCACCACGCCGATCATCAAAGGAATGATCACTGAAAAATCTAATGCTGATATTCCGTCTGTCATTTTACTGTACATACCAAAATAGATCAAAAAGTTAGACGGGGATAGCCCGGGTACTATAAAGCCTAAGCCTACCAGAACACCACCACAAATCCATATGAAGAAATTTGGTTCTACGGATGTCAGTTGTTGTTCACCGGATAGCATGAGGAATAAGATTACAAAAATAGAAATGAACAAAGCGACATACTCACCTTTCCCTCTACCTTTTTCACCTGCTGTACGCCAAATAGAGGGGATCGTGCCGACAACGAAACCTATAAAGAGGCTAACAAACAAAGCGGCAAACTTGCCGAATGCAGCTGATACTACGCCTGAAAAAAGAAGTATGCCTAAGACACCACCAATCCCAACCGGTAGGAAGTAGAAAAAATACTTTTTAAAATTCTTAGGGAAGTTGCCTAAAAAGTCTATCAAGGAATCATAAATCTTAAATATAACCATTAGAACACCACCGGAGACACCGGGTAGTATCGCTCCAATACCGATCAAAGCACCTTTAAAGACTCGAATCAACCAAGCCATTGGAGTCTCGTGTTGCAAGTCTAAGGACCTTTTTTTATTCGGACTTCTATTTTCTGTGTTAGACATAAGTACCTCGCTTAACGTGAAATATATTTTATAAACTGCCTACCAATGTTATTATACATTTTAGTATTACAACCATCTCAAGTCAAGCTAGCAGAAGCTAGCTTGATATTCTTAGTTTATTCCTTTAAAATAGATATAGAATGGAAGGATTAGAGAAACAAACAATATCGTGTTAATATTTGAAACTTAATGAATTTTGCACTTTTAAAAAGTAAAAGTGGCTTTACAAGCGGATTTGCTTAATGTGTTCCCCGCGTATGCGGGGGTGATCTCGATATGATTGTCAACCAATGTTTTTTTATAGGGTGTTCCCCGCGTATGCGGGGGTGATCTAAGCTTTACACCTATTTGGCGTAGCTACTATAGTGTTCCCCGCGTATGCGGGGGTGATCCTATCTCAGGTCCGGGTTTTTTGTCAGCCTACCGGTGTTCCCCGCGTATGCGGGGGTGATCCTATTCCGTTTTATGCAACTTCATTTCACCAATAGTGTTCCCCGCGTATGCGGGGGTGATCCCAATATGGTGTGAAGGAATGTAAGGAACAAGATGTGTTCCCCGCGTATGCGGGGGTGATCCTCAGCTTATGGAGATGCAGAGGGTGCAAGGGATGTGTTCCCCGCGTATGCGGGGGTGATCCTAAAAAGACAGCGAGCAACAGGAAATTTTTCCGGTGTTCCCCGCGTATGCGGGGGTGATCCTACAGGTTTCAAGTAATTTTATTCCTATTTATGGTGTTCCCCGCGTATGCGGGGGTGATCCTACCGATACTAGTGATCTTATCCAAGGCCTTTTGTGTTCCCCGCGTATGCGGGGGTGATCCTCCGCCGTTATCCAATTTCTCTTCCTGTGTGTCGTGTTCCCCGCGTATGCGGGGGTGATCCTGTAATCGCAATACTTAATGTCAAATTGGGAATGTGTTCCCCGCGTATGCGGGGGTGATCCCAAATGCCAGTCGGATTTTAAAATTGCTGTTAGGTGTTCCCCGCGTATGCGGGGGTGATCTTGGATGCCTTTAACGATCCTTCTTTTATACAGTATACTTTTTTGTCGCTTTTTGTTTCATATTGTTGGTTATAGATAGAAAATGATCAAAAAGATACATATATATAAAAATATTTCTTTTTTAAGGCATTTACATAAGGTTTAATTGTTGCTACTTTCATATTAGCTTGTTCTGAAACCTCTAAAACTTTTCCAACTTTTAAT
>CALCRE010000230.1 GCA_937894465.1 uncultured Clostridia bacterium | reverse complement strand
TATAAGATGCGATTGAAAATTATGGTGAAAAATTTTTTCATCTAAAGATTACTCCCTACCAATCGTTCCGAACTCACTTTTTCGTCCTGGTGCAAAAAAACAAGATACCACCGGTGATCAGCAATAAAATATTCATTCATTTTATGCATCCTATCGAAGGTATCATAAACACCATTTAGATTATTATATCAAATGGGCGGCATTGACTCAATTTTATTTTACAAAATGCAGGATCCACTTTTGCGCAAACAAAGATACGAAAACCACAGAACTATCGATAACTACTCCTGCGATCATGGGTTTGATACCCACTCCGGCAACTTCCTTAAAACTTGTTTTCAATCCGATTGCCGCTAAGGCCATTGACAAAAATAATTTGGACAAGAATGACAATCCGGTGACAATGTTTCCCGGAACAATTCCTGTACTTCTTATACCTACCACAGCGAGGAAACCAAGGATGAACCAAGGGAATATTTTACGTATACTGACCTTGGTAACAGCTTGTGATGTAGTAGCTTCTTTTTTTGCATAAATCCATGAAAAAATAAGGACAATTGGTACGATGAAAAGCGTTCTTGTAAGCTTCACGATTGTTGCAAGCATACCTGCAACATCGGAAAAAGCATATCCTGCCGCTACAACGGATGATGTGTCGTTGACTGCAGTACCGATCCAAAGGCCATATCCGGTATCACTAAGACCCAAGAGCCTGCCGATCCAAGGAAAAGCTATTACCGTTATGATATCAAAAATAAATGTAGCGGATATAGCGTAAGCAATATCACGGTTTTTTGTTTTTATTGTGGGCCCTAAGGTGGCAACGGCTGTTCCTCCGCAAATTGCAGTACTCACGGAAAGAAGACTGGCTAGCTTCCAATTTATTTTAAAAACCTTTTTGCATATGTATCCCACCCCAAAAGAGGTTACTAAGGTGAAGAATAAAAGGATAAGAGCATATTTGCCTGCTTGGATTAATTGTGAAAAGCTAAGGGTAATTCCTCCAATGATGATTCCGGCACGTAGAATTTTTTTGGAAGTCCAATTAATTCCCTTGTCCAAAAACTCATAACGGTTAATAAGGGGATTTAACAGCATTCCCAGAATCAGTGCAATAAGTGTTCCGCCTAAAATTCCTGCAGGGAGAACCAAACTGATCCCATAAGCAATCGCTGCTATTACAACTGAAAGTATGATGCCCGGTAAGTGATGATTATCATGATTCATTTTATATTTTGTTCCTTTCGATTTAATTTATTTCTTTGTGTTGATCTTACCATCTTTCTTTGATAAAATAAAATTATAGATATTTATAGAACTATAAAACAAAATAATGATTAAGAAGGTGTTTATGCTAGACTTCAGACACGAAACATTCCTAACTTTATGTTCATGCAAGAGTTTTACAAAAGCGGCAGAGTTGTTGCACGTAACACAACCTGCTGTATCGCAACATATTAAGTATCTTGAGGAGTTCTATGGATGTAAGCTAATCAACACTGATAATAGAAAAATCAGTCTTACGCATCAAGGGGAACTTTTAAGAGAGTTTGCAAGGACTGTTTTTTCAGATTCAAAGCATTTTAGAGAAAATATTCTTTCGGTACATACGGACACCATGCAGTTTTCTTTTGGAGCGACCTTGTCCATAGGAGAATATGTTATGCCGGAGATTCTCTCTCGCTTACTTATAAAATATCCGAATCTGAAAATTCATATGTCTGTTTCAAATACTCATGTTCTTCTTGAACAGCTAAACAAAGGGGAGCTAGACTTTATTGTTGTGGAAGGGATGTTTGATAAATCAGAATATGACTCTACGCTCTTTAGCCTTGAAAAGTTTATACCCGTTTGCTCGTCTAAATCGGAATTTGCAAAAGGCGAGATCGGTTTTCAAGAGATAACAAAAAGTCGTTTGATTTTAAGAGAAAAAGGATCCGGTACTAGAGAAATATTTGAGAACTTACTGCATAAAAATAATTACACACTTCATGCTTTTGAGAAAGTAATTGAAATAGGAAATATGGCAGCTATAAAGAAAATGGTTTCAAATGACCTAGGTATAACTTTTCTGTTTGAGGTGGTAGGGAAAAGGGAAATAGAAACCGGTAACCTCTCTATTATAAAAATTAACGCTTTCTCTGAGCTTCGAGAATTTAATTTTGTTTTATTAAAGAATAGCTTTTTTCGCGAGAGGTATATGGAAATTTATGAACTATTGAAACAGGAGTTTAATGACATGAAAATAGGGATTTAATGATATGGATAAGAAACCAACTGCAATGCGATCGGTTTCCTATATACAATATCTGATTCATGATATTAATCATTCATTAAATCATTTGTTAAAACATCAGAAAGCTCCGCATAAGCCGGGTTTTCTTTTACTTGCTCCGGTGTTCTTTCGTGTCCCATACCTGCAAGATCTACAGTTGCTTTCACAGATAAAGGTTGTGGTGTCAACAACAATATACGGTCAGCAATTAAAAAGACATCATCTATGTTTTGTGTTGCATATAAAATGGCGTTGTTCTCATTTAGGAAATGTTTCCTCAATAGCTGCAGCAATTCGATTTTGGTCTTGTAATCAATGTTGGAAAAATTATCATCGAGAATCAAAAGATCAGGCTTTAACATCATGTGTTTGATCAACGAAATTTTGCTTTTTATGCTACCTGACAGGGATGTGGGATACTTGTCTTTGTACTTGGTTAATTTATATTTTTCAAATGTTTCTAATACATACTGATTCAATTCTGCTTTATTGACATCTTCACTCGAGTTCACTTCAAGGAATAACAGGGTATTGTCCAAAACGGTTCTCCATTCATATATAGCGTCTTTATTACATGTATAAAGGATTTTGTAATGTAATTGATTTTCTATGTCCGGGTGATATCGGATCAAGCCTTCATATTGCCTGTTCAAACCGGATAAGAGACCCAATAATTGAGTGAGCCTTGATTCGGATGGACAAATCATGGCAACGGCTTCTCCATAACAGATTTCAAAAGATAGGTTATTGATCAAAACAGTCAATTCATTTGCATTTTTAATGCATTTACATAACTTATCTACCTCTAAAAGTTTGCGCAAAGCTGTAATCTCCATATTCGTTCGTTGGTAACAGTATATTGATGTGAACGTTATTTTGATACAAAACACATATCCAATGAAATTCGTTGTGTGACATGGTTACTGATATAATCCGCAAAGCTAGGTATTATAGTATTATAAAAAATGAATACATGAAAATTAGTTAGAGATAAATACATTGGAGGTGTCGACCATGAGAAGAGTAGAAGTTGGAATGAAAGCTCCGGATTTCCTGTTAGAGAATACGGCTGAAGAACAGGTACGTTTATCGGATTTTAAAGGTAAAAAGGTGTTGATGTCTTGGCATCCCATTGCTTGGACCGGTGTTTGCACCGATCAGATGAAGTCGTTGGAAACGAATTACGAAAGATTCAAGGTACTAAACACTGTGGCTTTAGGGGTCAGTGTGGATCCTACAGCAGGTAAACTTGCTTGGGCATCCGTTTTAAGAATTAAGAAAACACCTTTATTGTCAGATTTTTGGCCCCACGGTAAAGTCGCTCAGGATTATGGAATTTTTATTGAAGAGTTTGGCATGTCCGAGAGAGCAAATATTATCATAGATGAAACCGGAGTGGTCAGATGGGTGAAAGTGTACCCCATTGGGCAACTCCCCGATATAAACGAGGTTTTAGAGCAGTTAGAGAACATGTAAATACTTAGAATTCACAGATGTTATTAATAGAATAAAAGCGGTAAAAAACCGAACAAAAAATGCACATATAGTGCATTTTTTAATCCTCTTTTATTTTCTTTGTAACAACTAAAGTGCTTTATATTCTGATGAACTCCGGATCAGAGGAGCTTTCCTTATAGATATCTTGTTTAACCATGTATAAGGTTTCTCTGAAATTAAAAACTTCTTTTTTCCCGTACCATTTGACATCAAGGCATATATTGCCGTCCGCATGCTCAATCAGTAGTAACGCTCTTTTGGAAAAAGTGTAGCCTAAAGCGGAGATGACTGCAATTAAAACAGAAGCTGCTGTATATTGTCTGGCAAAACGGTATATAACGAATGACAACAATATAAAGAGCAACGACAATAGTAACATTGTTAAAGGATAACGGGTACCATAAGTTGTGGATTTGACATTTTCCAAGGGTATTTTATTTCTTCTATTGTGAATCCTTGGTATAGTCCCATGAATACGTTCCATAAGAACACCCTCTTGGTAAAGATGTTTGTCTGTTAACACCAAAACGGTACGAGTCCTTTTTCCGGCTAACCCTCTTTTCAAGTATCTTGCACCTAAAACATTGATGAGTTTTTCATCTTTGTCTTTTACATAGTTCTCCAACAGTTGCTTTTTACTTTCGGATAACGTATCGATATTGTCGTAACTAATTGTTTCTTCCATAATACACAACATCCTTTGCATTCATTTTCATCATTATATCATTTTCTCGAATGCATGTCAAAAATTGTTACAGAAACCATTGTTCGTGTTTTTAATATATGAGGTATTGTTTTACGGTTTCTTTAGATGTTACAATTTTAAATAAGATGATTTTAGCTAAGAGAAAAAAGGGGAATAGAAAATGGTTGATGAGAAAATAAATTGGTCTCAAAGAGCAATAAAAGCAGCATTCGAAAATTTTTTATCAATATATATAGGTGTTCAAACAAAGAAAAGGGGAAATAACGGTGGATCTGTTATACGATTAACAGATAATTTTCTCTATGGCAAGAGCACTCTAGATGTAATTGAGAAAGATTATATGAAAGGACAAGGAAATGAACTGACTGATAAAATGTATGCCATACATTCCTCATCCGCTTTAGCGGTTAATGCTTTTTCATATTTTAATGGTAGAGAAAAAAGTTTAGTGATTAACGGGAAAAAAGATTTTAGAAATATACAATTTGAAAAGCAACTTACGGTAGGTGTTGGAAGTGCAAAAGCGAATCTTGATATATATTTGGAGAGTGAGAAAGAACATGTTTTTATTGAATCAAAGTTTCTGGAGCCACTTGGAAAAACAAAACCAATATTCGCTGAAGCATACAGAAAGAATGGGAAAATTGTTGATCTGATTGATTGTTTCGATCATCTTAGCATTGTTAATTTTATGATCAAGCATACCTTAGCCATTCAGAACAATATACAATCATATGGAAATAAGGATATTTTTTTAGTTTACTTATATTGGATACTGGAAAATGTTGACGAAGTAACTTCCTATAGTTATCTAAAATATGAAATAGAAAAATTTAAAAATGCATATGATTCTTTAGCAATCACAAAAAACATTAAATTTCTTTCTATGACCTATACTGATCTATTGAAAGATTGGAGTAAAGACACGGACATCTATTTGCATGCTGATAATTTTAGAAGAAGATACAAATTCACCATATAGGGATTATCGTATATGCATAAAACGGAGCTCTCACTTGGTTTTTAGGAGTGAAAATTTCTATAAAAAAATTTTATAAATTTGCTTGACATATTTATGGGGCGTGTGTTACTATAATCAAGCCGCCTCAAACAAGGCGGACAGAACCTTGAAAAATAAACAGTGTATTGAACCCGTCAAACTTTAG
>CALCRE010000229.1 GCA_937894465.1 uncultured Clostridia bacterium | reverse complement strand
ACAAGAAGAAATTATTATCGTGAGTAAATATGAAAAATGATGTATGAACATATAAGAAAAGCGACATTTATCAACCGACCTAACCGCTTTATCGCCAATATTCTAATTGACGGAAAACGGGAGGTTTGTCATGTAAAAAACACCGGACGATGTAAAGAACTGTTGGTGGAAAATGCCGAGATCTTTGTGCAAGAAACAAACAAAAATACAAGGAAGACCAAGTATGACCTCATATCGGTGGTCAAAGGGGATCGGATTGTGAATATCGACAGCCAAGCACCCAATAAGGTTTTTTATGAATGGTTAATGGAGCAACAAGAAAGCAAACTCATAAAGTGTATCAAACCGGAATACACCTATAAAAGTTCACGATTTGACTTTTACATTGAAACAGAAAACCAAAAGATTCTTACGGAAGTCAAAGGTGTGACATTAGAAGAGGATGGAGTAGTGCGGTTTCCGGACGCACCCACCGAAAGAGGATTGAAGCATGTGAAGGAATTGACCGAGAGCATCAATGAGGGATTTACTTCCCTGGTGGTTTTCATCATCCAAATGAAGGATGTGTTGTATTTTACACCGAATGCCAAGACACACAAGGCTTTTGCCGAAGCACTCTCTGAAGCTTCCGATAAAGGCGTTAAAATATTGGCTCTTGATTGTCAAGTAACCCAAGATAGTATTGCAGCAAAGGATTTTGTAAAAGTTGTACTATACTTTCCATAAGGAGGTTTTTGATTATGGATTTTTCATTTGTATTTCCTGTAGACGGAGTGATGTTGACCGATGCGGCCGGTAAAAAAACCGTAGAAGGATTAAAAATCAACTGCATCATCAATGCACCGCCCGGCAGAAGCATTACGGTGAACGGAGTGCCCTGCACTGCTTCCACGAACCAATATCACGTGGAAACGGTTTTGAAGGGGTATAAAACATTGTTGATAGCGAAAGACACACAAAACGGTTGTGAAACATCCATTAAGGTGTATTATCTTAAAAACGCGCACAAGAAGTATCGATTCTCATTGGATGATAACATTTGGTGTTTTCAAAACATTGCAAAACACGCAGGTGATTACAAGTCCATATTCGAAGACCCGTATTTGAACTTGATCAAAACCATGCATGATAAATACGATACTAAATTCCACATCAACATTTATTACGAGTGCCCTGAATTCGGTGGGTTCAATCTTACTCAAATGCCGGATCAATTTAAACCGGAATGGAAATATAACTCGGATTGGCTACGGCTGTCCTTTCATGCGAAAGCTAACCTGCCGGATCGCCCCTATATTCGGGCATCCTTTGATCAAGCAAAATTCGAGCATGACCAGGTTGTAGAACAAATCATACGATTTGCCGGGGAAGAGGCTTTTGCAGGTCCTGTCACCACAATCCATTGGGGAGATGCAACAACGGATACGGTGCGAGCCCTCCGCTCAAGCGGCGTGAAGGCATTTGTGGGCTCCTTCAATTATCATGACCCCAAAAATGTATCCATCCGCTATTATTTGAATGCAGAGCAATGTGCCCTTTTGAACATCTACGGATTTTATTACGACAACAATGAAGATGTATATTTCTTCCGGTACGGTGCATCCATGCAACATATAAAAGTTGAGGATATTCCCAAGGAATTCGAGTTGTTTGAAAAGCAAAATCCCCTATACACCTTCAAAGAAATGTGCGTCCATGAACAATATTTTTATCCCCATTATATAAGATATATGCCGGACTATTACCAACGATTTGACACTGCCATCAAGTGGTGCATAGAAAACGGTTACGAAGCTTCTTTTGTAAAGGATGTGCTGGAACTATGATTAAAAGCGCTTTTAAGAAAAGACTTATTCATTTTCTGAAAGCGCTTTTTCCAATGCTTTTACCAACTGATCAGCACAGGATGTGCCGTTCTGGCAACTGATTCCCTTTAACCGTTTACAGACTTCATCCACCGGCATTCCTTCCACCAATTTGCCCAAGGCTTCCAGATTGCCTTTGCATCCATTGGAGAATTTTACGCCTTTCACAATCCCGTCATCTATATCGAAATCAATTTTACTTGAGCAAACTCCTTTTGGTTTAAAACTATACATATTTACCTCCTGCAATCATTCTACTTGCCGAACATAAAACGACTTCCCTAATCATAATCGAAACTTGACGGTTTGTCCGGTCATTCGGCGTTCCTTTAGGAGATTTTTCATGTTTATTTTGTAGATTTTTAAGAAAACACCGGTCGTTACCTCATGTCAAGGAACAACTTGACATAATCTGAATAAACTATATTAGCTTAACTGAAGGAGGTTTTTGAAAATGGGTGCACAAGGGGTTTTCGGTAAAAATAATTGCTCGATTCTGTTCTTTATAATTTTATTCCTTTTGTTATTTGCCGGCGATTATTGATAAATGGTAGAGATCACTAGGAATTAATGTTTTTTAGTTAAGAAAGGAGGTTCACTATGTCAGAAAATAATGCATTTGTTGGTGGTATTAGAAACCTGTTCAGCGGAGACTGCACAGTTCTGTTTTTTATCTTGGTCTTCTTATTACTTTTCACAGGCAATTCACGTTTAGATTAATATTAAATCGATCGTCCAAGGGAGGGTAACACCTCCCTTTCTATTTTTCATTTCATTAAAATTATTGAAATTGGTAACAATTGTTCTTTACAAACCTGAAAATCGGTGTATAATAAAAATTAGTCCTACCCCATGTGGGGAGGGGTATAATATTTGTAGGATAGTAATATGATGCCGGGAAAAGATATGAAAGTCGAAGGCAAAAAAGGAGTTTGATATGGATAAAACAGAATTGGTACCGACCATGAATTTATTAAAAACGGCCAGAGGTCAAATAGACGGCATTATCAGAATGCTCGAAGAAGACCGATATTGTGTGGATGTATCCAAGCAGATCCTGGCAGTTACGGCTTTACTTAAAAAAGCTAACTTGAAAATTATTGAACGTCATATCAAACATTGCGTAAAGGAAGCTTTTGAAAAGGGCGAGGGAGACCAAAAAGTAGACGAAATCATGGTTTTGCTGGATAAGTATTTGAAATAACAGGTGGTGAGACAATTGAAAAAAGAAGTTTTGAATATAACAGGAATGACATGTGCATCTTGCTCTAGAGCCGTGGAAAGACAAGTGAATAAAATAGAGGGGATTCAATCTGCGGTTGTCAATTTAGCAACAGAAAAACTAACTGTGGAGTTTGACACTGAAAAGACGGATTTGGATCATGTAAAAGAAGCGGTGGTAAAAGCCGGTTACGGGGTGGGTGAGGATGAAGAATCTTTTCGAGAAGTGCTGATTCCGGTGGAAGGTATGACTTGCGCCTCTTGTAGCCAAGCCGTTGAGCGTGCTGTCAAAAAGCTGCCGGGTATCCGGGAAGCAAGTGTAAACCTTGCAACGGAAAAAGCCAAGGTGGTGTATGATTCCACCCGAACGAGGGTCTCGGAAATCAAAGGTGCCATTCAAAAAGCAGGATATCGTCCGCTGGACATTGAAATCGGCAGTACGGCGGATTATGAAAAGGATAAAACGGAACGTGAAACAAAATTATTACGTCGTCGCCTTATTTTTGCCGCCATATTTACCATTCCCTTGTTCTATATCGCCATGGGTCATATGATCGGCTTGCCAGTTCCACAGTTCATGTCTCCTCACAGCAATCCTTTGAATTTCGCACTGGTACAGATGGCTTTGGTGCTCCCTGTTATGATCTCAGGCTATCGGTTCTATACATCGGGGTTCTCAAGATTATTCAAGGGTGCTCCTAATATGGATTCTTTAATTGCGGTGGGAACCGGAGCGGCATTTGTGTATGGAATCTATGCTGTGATCCGGATCATGCAAGGAGATGCCGAGTATGCGGGGCATTTGTACTTTGAGACTGCCGGAGTGATTATTACATTAATTTTATTGGGCAAGTACCTGGAGACTGTTTCAAAAGGGAAAACATCTCAAGCGATCAAATCGTTGATGGGTCTTCAACCCAAAACAGCCACCGTGATCAGTGACGGAAAGGAAACTCAAATACCGGTGGACGAGGTGGAAGCCGGAGACATTGTTTTGGTCAGGCCCGGCGAAAAGATCCCTGTGGACGGTGTTGTCATCGAGGGCAGAACATCGGTGGATGAATCCATGTTAACAGGGGAGAGTATACCTGTAGAAAAGAACCCGGGAAACCAAGTGGTGGGTGCAAGTATTAATAAAAATGGAACCATACGGTTTAAAGCCACAAAGGTAGGCAAAGACACAACATTGGCCAGAATCATTCAATTGGTGGAAGAAGCGCAAGGCTCCAAAGCACCCATTGCAAAAATGGCGGATGTCATATCGGGGTACTTTGTCCCCATTGTAATGATTATTGCTGTCTTGGCAGGATTAGCTTGGTTTCTATCCGGGGAAAGCATCGAATTTTCATTGACCATTTTTATATCGGTGCTGGTGATTGCATGTCCTTGTGCTTTAGGCTTGGCAACTCCAACTGCCATCATGGTGGGTACCGGAAAAGGAGCTGAATACGGAATTTTGATAAGAGGTGGAGAAGCCCTTGAGACGGCTCATAAAATACAGACGGTTGTTTTGGATAAAACCGGAACCATTACGGAAGGAGATCCGAAAGTAACTGACATTATTACAAGCGGGTTGATCTCCGAGAGGGAATTGTTGGAATTGTCGGCATCGGCTGAAAGAGGGTCGGAGCACCCCTTAGGAGAAGCAATTATCAAAGAGGCTCGCGAAAGAGGATATCCCTTGTGGGACACGGAAGATTTCCAAGCCGTCCCCGGTCATGGAATAGAAGTTTCCGTACAAGGCAAAAAAATGTTGTTGGGAAATCGTAAGCTCATGAATGACAGAGGTGTTGATATGACCCTCACGGATAAAGCGGATCAATTGGCCCAAGAGGGTAAGACTCCTATGTATGTTGTTGCGGATGGAAAGCTTGCCGGAATCATTGCTGTGGCAGATGTAATCAAGCCAAGTAGTAAAAAGGCGGTTGAGCAACTTCATGATTTGGGTATTGAAGTGGTCATGATCACGGGAGATAATAAAAGGACCGCTGAAGCGGTTGCTAAGCAAATCGGTATAAAAAGGGTGTTGGCCGAGGTGTTACCGGAGGATAAGGCTAATGAAGTCAAGAAATTGCAATCTGAAGGTAAAAGAACAGCCATGGTGGGGGACGGTATCAATGATGCTCCTGCACTGGCGCAAGCAGATATTGGAATCGCCATTGGTTCCGGGACGGATGTGGCCATGGAATCAGCGGATATCGTGTTGATGCGAAGCGATTTGACGGATGTTCCGGTGGCGATACGATTAAGCCGGCAAACCATACGGAATATAAAGCAAAATCTGTTTTGGGCTTTCGGATACAACACAGCGGGTATACCCATTGCAGCCGGATTGTTGCACTTGTTCGGAGGACCTTTGTTAAACCCTATGATTGCAGCAGCTGCAATGGCTTTCAGTTCGGTCTCAGTGGTATCGAATGCATTAAGGTTAAGACGGTTCAAACCGTAAAAAATATATTGAAAACGGAGGGATGGATATGATAAAGAAAAAAGTCGGGATTGAAGGAATGACTTGTGATCACTGTGTCAAAAGAGTGGAAAATGCATTGAAAGAATTGGACGGTGTAAAGAATGTGAAAGTCAATTTAAAAAAGAAAACAGCAGATATGGAGTTGGAAGTGGATTTGTCTTCCGACAAGATCAAAGCGGCTGTTGAAGATGCAGGTTACGAAGTAACAGATGTCAGTTAATAAATATAAATAGTATAATGAAAGTTGCCGTGCACTGTCACGGCAACTTTTCAATTATAGGGTATTTAATTGTAAGCATTGAGGATTATCTCCATTGCAATTTGTTTACATAGTGGTTAATAGGTATACAGCACACTGATGGTTGCTGTAATTTCCAATTGACCGGTTTGTATATTGGTCATTGCGTCCGAGCTTCTGATGCCCATAACTCCGGTGGGGGAAGCTTGACTGTATCGTTCTTCAACGATGCTCACAGGCCTCGGGGACACTGCAACACCCATTTTAGCAGCAAGTGACAAGACTTTGTGGTGTGCATCTTCGAGTGCTCTATCCAAAGCCTCATTGTAATACCGAGAAGGGTCTTCCAAAGAAAACATCAACTGACTGATTTCATTGGCACCGTTTTGAACAGAGGTATCGATAATTTCCCCGGCTTTTTCCGGATCACGGATGGTAACAAGAAGGCTGTGTGTGACAGAATATCCTCGTAATACTTGTCGCCCGTCTATATAATCATATTGAGGGAAAACACTGTAGGTTTGTGTTTGTATATCCTCTTGAGGTATGCCGGCATCAAGCAGTGCATCCACCACTTGATTCATGATTCTTGCATTCTCATTCTGTGCTTCGGTTAATTGTGCATTTTCAACAGTGGTTCCGATCACCACGGTCAGCATATCCGGTAACACTTTCACAACACCTTTTCCTTCCACCTTCATCTTACAAGCGTACGGATCAAAGCAAGCGTTGTTCTTCAAAGGGATTGGATAGATCGGATTTTCAAAACGGGTAGGTTCTATTGAATTTAACATTAAAAATCATTTCCTTTATATTATGTTAATATAGAGTATTAATCCGGCTATCTATATGTTACGGTAAAAATTTGATTTATTGAATTTTGAAAATGAAAGTAATACTTGATTGATTGGATGTTAAAACGTACAATGAGCATGTCAGATGACAGACATAAAAGCTATAATATATCAATAATAAAGGAGAGTTCTCATGGATTATAAAAACCACATTCAGAATTATATCAATCAGGAAATAGATATTTTAAAAAAGCTGGATTTAAACCGAATTAATGATGTTTTGAATGAAATCATCACAGCATATGAACGGGAAAGTACAATCTACATTTTTGGCAATGGCGGAAGTGCTTCTACTGCATCTCATTTTGTGAATGATTTCAACAAAGGTATTTCGGAATATACTGAAAAAAAGTTTCGCTTTGTCTGCCTGAGCGATAACATGTCGACCCTCACGGCGATTGCAAACGATATCGGGTATGAGGATGTATTTGCTTTTCAACTTCGGGGCAGGTTGAAAGATACCGACTTGGTTATAGGGATCAGCGGGAGCGGCAACAGTAAAAATATTATTCATGCATTGCAATATGCAAATGAAATAGGTGCGAAAACCATCGGGCTCACCGGTTATGATGGAGGTAAAGTGGCTTCCATGGTTGATGTCAGCTTAAATGTTCCCGTTTGTAACATGCAAATAACAGAAGACATCCATATGATTCTCGATCATTTGATGATGTCCGTTTTATACAAGGTATGGGGAATTAAAGGTCATTGATCTTATATAAGCTTTATGGGAGAGAAAAGGTGACAATATGTATATAGGGGCTTTGGATATCGGTGGTACGAAAACCATTGTGGGAATCATTGATCAAAACGGTTCGATATTGTGTAAATATCAATTTGCCACAAATACATACAATTGGCAACAACACTTCTTATCATGCTGCACTGTATTGCGCCAATGCATTGATTCGATCGGCATATCCTGTGACGATCTTTACGGGATCGGTATTAATATGCCCGGTATGGTGAATAGCAAAGAAGGCATCTTGTTAAAAGCCGTGTATAAAGGATGGGAAAATATTGATGTAAAGTCGTTTTTCCGCTGTGAAACCGGCATAGATCATATTGTAATAGAAAATGATGTGAATGCTTGTGCAATTGGTGAATTGCTTTTCGGATACAAAGATGCATATAAAAATTTTATTTGGATGACCGTTTCCACAGGTATCGGTGGTGCCGTGGTCAGTGAAGGTCGTTTGATTCGAGGCGGTTGGAATTGTGCAGGTGAATTCGGCCACCTTAAGGTGGAGTATGAGCACCCTGCGTTATGCCCTTGCGGCCAAAGCGGCTGTTTGGAAGCACATGCATCCGGAACGGCGATAACCCGCTATACGAAAGAAGCGATTCGAGAAGATCCCCTGTTTGAAGAAGCTTTTTCTTTCCACAAGCAACCTATGGATGCAATAGGTTGTTCTGTCCTTGCAAAGCAAGGCAATCATAAGGCAGTTGAAATTTATGAAAAAGCTGCAATTTGGTTGGGCAGAGGTATCAGTTATTGTGTCAATGTACTCAATCCCGAGGCTGTGATCATTGGAGGAGGAGTTGCATCTTCACTGGATCTCATGACGGATGTCATAAAGCTAACAACCGAAAAAAATGTACATACGACTTTATCCGGATTTGATATAAAGGTGACTCGATTAGGATATGAGGCGGCATTACTAGGTGCTGCCGCTTTGGTCATCCTAAATTCAAAGTAGCACTTGAATATGATTACTTGAAAACATACAATAAACATATCAACCAAGGTAGGGTATTAATATGAATCAAGTGATGACTTTTTCAGCGACAGGAGACAGCTTCGTAACCCGCTGTCATTTAAAACAAGACAGCGAATTCCAAAAGGTTAAAGAGGTAATTCGATCAGCTCAAGCCCGGTTTACCAACTTGGAAGTGACCATACATGATATGGAGGGGTTTCCTTCGGCTCAAAGTGGTGGCACATGGGCTGTGGCTTCTCCGAAAACCTTAGATAGCATCAAGGATTATGGTTTTAATCTGATTGGCACCGCAAACAATCATGCGTTGGATTATTCATACGGTGGATTGGAGGCCACTTTAAAACACTTGGATGAATATGAACTGGTCCATACCGGAACCGGTAGAAATCTTTCCGAAGCCGGTCAACCGGTGTACTTGGATTGTCCTTCCGGGCGTGTTGCCCTCATTTCCATAACATCAAGCTTTCATGAATCTTGGGTTGCCGGAGAACAACGAAAAGATGTGCCGGGACGCCCGGGCGTTAACCCTCTTCGATTTTCCACGACGTATCTTTGTAAGACGGAAGAATTCGATGCCTTAAAAAAAATTGCACATTTGACCGGAATCAACTCTTATGATGATATGATTCGAAAAGAAGGTTTCTTGCCGGAACTTCAAGAGGATGAGTTCATGTTCGGACAGTATTCTTTCAAGAAAAGCCAGTTTTCCTGTGTGGAAACAAAACCTTTGGAAAAAGACATGAAGCGGTTGGAAAACTCCATTGCTCAAGCAAAAGGGCAAGCCGATTATGTCATTGTCAGCATCCATTCTCATCAAATCAAAGGAGCTAATAAAGATCACCCTGCAGACTTTCTAGTGGCTGCATCGAAAAGGTGTATCGATGCAGGGGCTCATGCCGTACTTGGTCACGGTCCTCATGTATTGCGAGGGATTGAAATTTATAAGAACAAACCCATATTCTACAGCTTGGGAAATTTCATATTCCAAAGTGAAACCGTTTCGGTTCTTCCTGCTGATTTTTATGAAAAATATGGTCTCGGTCCGGAGCATCATGTCACTGATGCATTGCAAAAAAGAAGCAACAACGGGACAAGAGGCCTTTCTTGTGACCCGGATGCCATGGGGTCGGTCATTGCTACATGGACAATGAAAGAGGGGGTGTTGTCGGAAATAAAGATGATATCCATTGAGCTAGGATACGGATTACCTCCTCATAAAAGCGGATGGCCTCGATTATCTGATCGAATCGAAGTGTTAGAGCGCATGGATCAATTGAGTAAACCGTTCGGTACTAGCATACGTATTCAAGAAGGTATCGGGTTTGTAGAATTCTAACAGTCAGGTAAGATTACTACAGAAAAATGTACTCATTTTTTTGTAGAGAAGTGTGTACATAAGATTACTACAGAAAAATGTACTCATTTTTTTGTGGAGAAGTGTGCTATAAATAATTTTTATTTTATTTCCCTATTGACAATTAACTTAATATAGGTTATATAATGTATATGTACGGTATATACAGTATGAGTGGTATACACAGTGAACAAAATTTGGAGGAAACCAGTTGAATATTATCATTTCAAACACTTCGGAATTGCCTATCTATGAGCAAATCACCGGACAAATAAAAGACTTGATTATAAAAGGGGAGCTGATGGAAGCGGAGCTGTTACCATCCATCAGAAACCTTGCCAAGGAGCTACAAATTAGTGTCATAACCACAAAAAGAGCCTATGAAGAACTGGAAAAAGACGGATTTATTGTCTCGGTACCGGGGAAGGGGTCTTATGTGGCTGCACAAAACAAGGAACTTTTGAAAGAATCAAGAATTCGAATTGTGGAAGAAAAGCTTGAAGAGGCAGTAAATGCAGCAAAATCCATAGACCTGTCACAGGATGAATTAATTGAAATGATGAAATTGTTTTATGAGGAGGAAGTTTAGCCAATGGAGCCTATCTTGGAAATTAAGAACCTTCGGAAGAATTTTGATTCCTTTTCATTAAAGGATATCAATTTGTCTCTTGAAAGAGGATATATCATGGGTTTTATCGGTCCTAACGGCGCAGGAAAAAGTACCACGATCAAATTGATTATGAACCTGATAAAAAGGGATAGCGGGGAAATCAAGATCTTCGGTAAGGACAACATTAAAAATGAGATTGAAGTCAAGAACAAAATCGGATTTGTTTTGGATGAAAACCATTATTACGATGAAGTGACCGTTACACAAATGAAAAATATCGTCGCTCCTTTTTACAAAGAATGGGATGAAAAGGTATTTGACAAGTATATCAAAGACTTTGAATTACCCGTTGATAAAAAGATAAAAGAACTGTCTAAAGGGATGAAAATGAAGTTTTCTTTGGCAATCGCCTTGTCCCACAATGCCAGCTTGTTGATTATGGATGAACCTACATCCGGTCTGGATCCGGTGATTCGAAGCGAGTTATTGGATATTCTAACCGAATTGATCCAAGATGAAAACAAAGGAATTTTCTTCTCCACTCACATTACATCGGATTTGGATAAGATTGCAGACTATATCACATTTATTAATGACGGTGAAATTGTCTTGAGCGACACCAAGGACAGTTTGTTGGAAAACTACGGGTTGTTAAAAGGACCTAAAAGCTTGATGGACTCCATCGATAAAAAAGATATTGTGGGTGTGAAGGAAAACCAATATGGATTGGAAACGCTGGTTAGGAATAAAAATAAGGTCATGAGGTTATTCAATGGAAAAGCCGTCATGGAAAAACCAACTTTAGACGACATTATGGTTTACTACACAAGGAGGAATGAACATGCTTAATTTGGCTTTTAAAGATTTACTCATACAAAAGAAATCATTCTTTTTCGCTTTGCTATATATTGTGTTTTTCATGTTTGTATTCCAAAGCTTGCAACAGGCTATGCTACCTGCGGCAATCACAGCCTTTACCTACATTTTAGTCATGGGAGCATTTGCATTGGATGATAAAAACAAAGCTGATATTATGCTGAACAGCCTTCCTGTAAGGAGATCCATGGTGGTTACATCAAAATATCTGTCGGTATATCTATTTGCTTTGATCGGGATTGTTGCCTATATGATCCTTCACTATATAGCGAGATTGGCAAAGGTTTCATTAGACATATATCCTGTGGATTTATCCGGAATTCTATCAACCTTTGTCAGCATCAGCATCATGAATGCCATCTTCTTTCCCTTGTTGTTTAAATTAGGTTATACAAAAGCCAAGGTAATCAATCTTGTTTTGTTTTTCGTCTTTTTCTTCGGCGTTCCTGAACTAATCAACACAGCGGTATCCGGAATGGAAGGGGAGTGGCAAGGGGGTTTGGTGACCTTTTTGAAAACCACACCGGATTATATGATAACATTATTATTAATCATTGGGACGCTTCTCATCTTATCTGTCTCTTGGCTTTTGTCCATGAAACTATATTCCAAAAGGGATTTTTAACCGAAAGGGAAGGAGAGCAAAATTATGAACCGGAAAAACCTTGTCTGCCAAATGAGTCAGTTGGATTTTATAAAAGAGCATATCAAGGAAGGGTACATACTTGATCAGGACGAATTAAAGCATATCGAGGAATACAAAAGTAAGTTCGGTGTGGTCACTCCTCGTCAGTACCCCTTAAAGGACTTGACCCTTCTGTTAAAAAACCACAAGAAAAAAGAAGGCAACTTGTTGATTGCAGAACAAGAGTTTGAGGATATAAAGCGAGGGATAAAAAACAATCAGCTGGTCCGTTCGACTTTTGATCAAATGAAAAAAGATGCAGACTTTTGGATGGGGTTATCCGATCAAAAGCTTTATGACTTGATACCTGCTCAATATCCCGGTACATACAGCCCCGGGCAATATGAAGGTTGCCCCTTACACGGAGGAAACTATGATGCATATCGGGCTTTTGTTCAGCATCCCGGCAAATGGCAATGTAAACAAGGTGGTGAATGGTGGTATGACGGTGTTGAAGTGGAAAATCCTG
>CALCRE010000228.1 GCA_937894465.1 uncultured Clostridia bacterium | reverse complement strand
TATAGGAAGCTTGATCCGAAGCTAAAAATACCATCGCATTAGCCACATCCTCATATTCACAGGATCTTTTCAAGGGTACTTGATTCAAATATTTTTCCCTAACTTGTTCTTTTGTGATTCCTTGGTTTCTCGCATATTGCTCGAACAAGCTATCCTTCCATAAAGGAGAATTCAAAAGATTACCCGGACAAATTGCATTGACACGGATATTGTACTCCGCCAATTCCAATGCCAAACTTTGGGTCAATCCGATTCCTCCGAACTTCGAAGAAGCATAAGCCGAGTTTTTATAGGATCCCTTTTTACCGGACTTGCTGTTAATCTGAATAATACATCCGCTTTTTTGCTTAATCATCACTGAAGCCGCAGCTTTGGCACATAAAAAATACCCGGTTAAATTCACATCGATCATTTTACGCCATTCCTCCGGAGTAAAATCAACAACAGACTTGGCAATCAAAATAGCGGCATTGGATACCAGAATATCCAAGCGACCATAGGTATCAACAATATAATTTACTGCATTCTCAATTTCATCATACTTTGTCACATCCGCTTTGATTGCTAAAGAATCATCGAGTCCCTCAGCTGTTTTCTTAACGGCTTCTCCGTTTAAATCAATGACTGCAACTTTGCAACCTTCGTCGTTTAAACGTTTTGCAAGGCTTTCCCCCAAGCCCTGTGCGGCACCGGTCACCATTGCAACTTTTCCTTCCAAAGTCCTTCTTAACATAATTTTCCTCCCACTAAACTTATAGGTATCATACCATATGCATAAATTAATTCTATATCAAAATTACTTTTTTCTCTAAAAAAATCTTTTCAGTTTCTCCTTTTGTCAATTTGGCCTGATCTTCACTAATTAAGTAATCAATATCCTCCAAACCGGCAAATGTGAACGCTAAATCCTTGTTGAATTTCCCGGTGTCCATTAATAAAAAGACTTTATTTGCCTTTTGAATAACCGTTCTTTTCAAAGCGCATTCATTCATATTGGAAACTGTAAAGCCCCGGTCTATGGAAAATCCCGAAGCAGACATAAAAGCCAAATCAATATTCACTTGAGACAGAACATCCAATGAAGAAGGTCCGGAACAAGACAATGTGTTGGCATTGACAATCCCTCCGGGTATGAATACTGAAATATGAGGTCTTTTCACTAATTCAAGCGCTGTATTGACCGCGCTGGTGATGATAGTATAACCGTCATCATTGAGCAGCGTAACCAGCTGCATAATGGTGGATCCGGCATCTAAATACACAGCTCTTCCCTTTTCTACAAAAGGTACAGCTTTGTGAGCAATGACAGCTTTTGCTTCCTTGTTTTCCTTTGAACGCATGGAATAGGCGTCTTCCTCTCCTTCTCTTTTGAACTTATCCCGGCTGACTGCTCCGCCATGTGTCCTGACCAAATAGCCTTTTCCCTCTAAATAGGATAAATCACGCCTTAATGTCATCACGGAAAATTCAGGGAATTGTTCGCTTAATGACTTTAAATGAATTTCACCTGTCAGGTTGAGTAAGTCTAAAATTTGCTTTTGTCTGTCGTTCAGAACAATCACCCTTTCCATACTTGCTTGCTAAAAATTCATCAAAACGAAAGGTGATTTTGCATCACCTTTCGCAACTTTCCTTTATACCCCTTCTCTATTCCGTCTGATCATTTCCACATCCGTGAAATTGTTGACAGGTACATGGTCTCTCAGGGGTAGAATCTTTTCATGAATCGCATCGATAAACCATGACGGTTGCGGAAAGAATGCATCTTCATATTCATGAGCCGGTGTGATCCAGTTTCTTGCTCCGATGACAACAGGAGGTGCATCCAAATAATCAAATGCCAGCTCGCTGATGGTTTGAACCATATCCTTCAAATGAGACCCGCGTTCACAAGCGTCTCCCGCCAATAGGATTCTTCCGGTCTTTTTCACCGATTCGATCACTTTTTCATAATTAAAAGGAACAATACTTCTGGCATCAATCAGCTCTGCCGATAATCCATATTTCTCACGGAGTATTTCCACAGCTTCTTGCGCTCTGTACAAGGTTGCACCAACGGTAAGAATGGTGATGTCGTTGCCTTGGATCTTCACATCCGGTTCGCCGATGGGAATTTCATAATATCCTTCCGGAACGCCTCCCTCATGGAAGAACTCACCGTAGTCATAAACACGTTGGCTTTCAAAGAACACAACCGGATCGGTTCCTGCCAAAGCGCTGTTCATCAATCCTTTTGCATCATAAGGGGTTACCGGGAATACCACTTTCAAGCCCGGTATATGCGCTGTAAGGGAAGTCCAATCCTGGGAGTGCTGTGCACCGTATTTGGATCCTACGGAAATCCGAAGGACAACAGGCATTTTTAATTCACCGGCGCTCATGGCTTGCCATTTGGATAACTGGTTAAACACTTCATCTCCTGCACGGCCTAAGAAGTCACTGTACATCAACTCCACAATGACACGGCCTCCGCACAATCCATATCCAACCGCACTACCGACAATAGCACCTTCGGATATGGGAGAGTTGAATAATCTGTTGTAGGGCAACGCTTCTGTCAATCCCCTGTACACAGCAAACGCTCCGCCCCAATCACGGTTTTCTTCACCGTAAGCAACAAGTGTGGGATCGGTGTAGAATTTATCGTTAATGGCTTCGAAAATTCCGTCTCGAACTTGGTACACCTTGTTCTTAGAGACCTTTTGACCGTCTTGAACCCCGAAGCGAACCTTCTTTGCAATTTGTTGCACTCTGGGGTTTTCTTCCTTGGGCATTAATGTTTCGCATTCACGGTCTTCCATCTTCTCGATTCTTTGATTTGAAAACATCAGCTTTTCGATTGCCTTCGGATCAGCATTCAAGTCCATATAAGGGGAAATGTCCTTATCGATGGCAAGTTTGCAGATCTCGGTAATCAAATCCTTGGTATTTTCTAATATTTCATCAAAAGCACTGTCCTTAGCAACATCGGCATTTACTAAATTAGCACGATATTCCACAAGGGAATCCTGTGTCTGCCAAGCTTCGGTTTCTTCTTTCGTTCTGTAGGAAGAAGCATCTGAGGGAGAATGGCCTGAAAAACGATAAGTAACCACATCCAATAAAACAGGTCCCTTTTTGGCCAATAACAACTCTTTTTTTCGTTTTACGGCATCGGCCACAGCCAAAGGATTAAATCCGTCCACACGCTCAGCATGCATTTGTTCCGGATTTACACCGGCACCAATTCTGGCTAGCATTTCATATCCCATGGTTTCACCGTTGGTCTGCCCACCCATACCATATTGGTTATTCATGATATTGAACAATATGGGGAGCCCGCCTTGGTATTCACCTTCCCACAACTTTTTAAATTGATCCATAGCGGAGAAAGATAAAGCTTCCCAAACAGGGCCGCAACCTAAAGAGGCGTCTCCGATATTAGCTATAACGATACCGTCTTTTAAATTGACTTTTTTAAATAAAGCAGCACCTGTGGCTATATCTGCAGAACCGCCTACAATTGCATTATTCGGATAAATACCGAAGGGGGTGAAGAATGCATGCATGGATCCGCCTAACCCCCTCGTAAAACCGGTTTCACGAGCAAAAATTTCAGCCATGGTCCCGTAAATTAAGAAGCTAACAGCCAAATCCTTTGCTGATTGAGTATTTTTACAATGCTTTTCAACCACACGAAGAATGGTGCCGTTGCGATATGTTTCCATAACGTTCATCAACTCTTGGTCGGAAAGCTTTTGAATAGCTGATAACCCTTTTGCCAATATTTCACCGTGGCTTCTGTGGGAGCCGAATATGAAATCCTTGGTATCCAAATAGAAAGCTTGACCTACTGCGGCTGCTTCTTGCCCGATGCTCAAGTGCGCAGGTCCCGGATGATTATACTCGACGCCATTGTATTGACCTGTGGTCTTGATGGCATTCATCATGGTTTCAAACTCCCTGATCACGGCCATATCACGGAACACTCTCACAAACTCTTCATTCGTATAGTTTTCTTTTTCCTGTTCAATGGTTTTAGAATATTGATTTACCGGAATATCGGTAAACTTGATCATGCCCCTTGCCCTAGTTTGTTTTGGGTCTATGTTCAATATTTTTGTCATTTAATTCACTCCTTTTTTATAGTTCAAAGATGCCTTCTCTAATAATTTCGCTGACGGTAGGATGGGGGAAAACAATTTCCTTGATATCCTCTATCCTCATTTCGCATTCGATCATAATGGCCGCACCGTATATAATTTCCGATGCATAGTTTCCGATCATGTGAACACCCACTAAGGTTTGATTTTTTTTATCCGTTAATATTTTGCAAATACCGGTACCCCGTTCATTTTCAGCTGCATATCGTCCGCTGTAATTCATGGACAGGACAACCTTTTCCACATCCAATCCTTTTGCTTTGGCTGTGCTTTCGGTTTCACCTATTCCGGCAACCTCCGGATTGGTATAGATGACGGAGGGTATGGCATTATATCTCATAACATCCTTTTTCCCCAATATATTATTGATGAAAACTTCCGCCTGGCGATAAGCCACATGGGCAAGCATCATTTTTCCCGTGACATCTCCCACAGCATATACACCGGCAACATTGGTTCTCATCCGATCGTCAACTACCACTGTCCCCCGGTTTAATTCCAAACCGATGTTTTCGGCTCCTAATCCCGATGTCTGCGCTCTTCTTCCGATACTGACCAATACCTTGTCGGCTTTTACGGATTCGGTTTTTCCGTCCTTTTCATACACAACCGAGTCTGCATTTACTTTGACAACGGCAGCCGAAAGCTTAAAATCAATTCCCTTTTTGGTATATTCTTTTAACAAGACATCGGAAATATCCGAATCGGTATTGCCGGCAATATGATCCAACATTTCAATCACGGTGACCTTACTACCGACGGAATGATAGTAGGACGCCATCTCTAAACCGATGACACCACCGCCGATTACTGTCAAGCACTCCGGTATTTCTTTTAAATCCAAGATTTCTTTGTTGGTCAAACAAAAGCCGCTTTGGATGCCTTCCTTTAATCCCGGTATGGGTGGTAAGGAAGGAACCGAACCTGTGGCAATCAAAAGGCGCTTGCCGATATATTCGGAATCTCCTGCTGTCACCACAAAACCTTCAGCAGTTCTTCCTTTGATCGCTGCTGTTGCATTGACAACTTCAACATTGTTCTGTTTGAGCTTGGCTTTGACACCAGCTACCAAAGTTCGCACCACTTTGTCCTTCCGCTTTATCACAATACCTTGATCAAGGACAACGTTTTCAGCCGTCACACCGTATTTTTCCCCGCCTTTTGCATAATCGAACACCTTCGCCGAATGCAGAAGAGTTTTTGAAGGTATGCATCCTTCGTTTAAACAAACTCCCCCCACGTTGGCTTTTTCAATGCACAAGGTTTTCAATCCGGCACCACCGGCTCGCTCAGACGCTAAATATCCTCCGGGGCCTCCGCCTATGACAATAAGATCATATATCAAAAAAATCATCTCCTGTTCTTATAAAGCCATTAACAACTCAAAGTTTTCCAAAGCTTCACACAAGTCTTTTAAGAACTTGGCCGCAGGTGCTCCATCCACTGCTCTGTGATCAAATGTTAATGATAATCCCATAGCCGGATACAAAGCCAATCCCTGATCCGTCATATAGGGACGCTCCGTGATGCTGCATACGCCTAATATAGCTGTTTGGGGAGGATTGATCACCGGAGTGAAGGACTCTACACCCAAACCGCCCAGGTTTGTCACCGTAAAGGTTCCTCCTTGCAGTAAATCCGGATTGATGGTTCCGGTCTTACATGCGTCTGCAAGCTTTTTAGATTCTACAGCAATCCGGTTCAAGGACATTTGATCGGCATTAAATATAGTAGGTACCATCAAGCCTCTTTCGGTATCCACCGCCATACCCAAATGAACATCGGAAAAATATTTCATGGATGTTCCGGTGTAGTGAGCATTAATGGCTTTGTGCTTTTTAATGATTCTGGTAACGGCATACATAACAATATCATTCAGGGTAATATTGGATAACCCTAGTTTTTCCATCGCCCCTTTGATCTTCTTGCGATAATCCATAATTGCCGTTGCATTGAAAGAGGCATTCAATGTTAGCTGTGCCATTTCCGCAAGAGATTTGTGCATGGACTTTCCGATGATCTTCCTGATATTGGTCAAAGGCTCTTCCGTATAATCAATTTTCTGTTCTTTTGGTACTTCTAACGTTTGAACCGGTTCAGATACAACTTTTTCACCCTGTACCAAATCCGGAAGGATTATTCTTCCTCCTAACCCCGTTCCGATGTATTCGGAGCTTCCATCCGCTTGTGCCATGGCAGCCTTGGAAATCAAAGCTCCTTGACTGATCAAACTTCTCACATCCCGTTCAATGGCTCTTCCTTGGGGTCCTGTTGGAACAACTTTTGACAAATCTGCACCGGATTTATCCGCCAAGTTTTTTGCTCTTGGAGATATACCGAAAAATCCCGATGTTTGCATCTGTGTTTCCTTTTGCACCAAAGGTCCCTCGGATACCGCTTGTACCGGCTCCGGTTCCTTCTTCTCTTCCTTTTGTTCGTCTTGGGGTAAAAATGCAGAAATATCTTCTCCGGGTTGACCGATTATGCACATATTGGTCAAAACGGGAACATCATCTCCCACATCAAAGAAAATCTCCAAGACCGTTCCGTCCTCTGTTGATTCAGCGTCAAATGTCGCCTTATCCGTTTCATAGGTGAACAGCAAGTCTCCCGACTTAACCTGATCTCCCTTTTTAACATGCCATTTGGAAACAATACAACTTTCCACTGTGTTTCCTTGTCTGGGCATAATAATTGGTGTGGCCACGATCTTTATACCTCCTTGGTAAGTATCCGATAGGATACATTCATTTTCGTCGTCAATTGTTCGTATCTTACATTTACCATGTTACATTTTAACATGCGATATTGTTAAAAACAATCATTATTTAAATTAAGAATCATTAGAATGATAAATCTCTTGATTGCGCATTTGCATTAGGATAGGATTATACTAAAGTAAGAAAATGAGGTACTAAAAGATGAGAATCGCCGGATGGCAAAAGGTGTCCATGGTGGACTACCCGGAAAAAATATCAACGGTTGTATTTACACCCGGTTGTAACTTTGATTGTTATTATTGTCATAACAGAGATCTGATTCATCCGAAAGACGCCATAGAGTGCGTTCCGTCGGAAGAAATATTCACCTATTTAATGAAAAGAAAAGGCATGATCGACGCTCTTGTCATATCCGGAGGGGAACCTACATTACAAAGAGGGTTGGCATCTTTCATCCAAACAGCCAAGAATACCGGTGTCTTAATTAAATTGGACACAAACGGAAGCCGCCCGGAAGTATTATCAAATCTTTTGGATCAAGGACTCCTTGATTTTATTGCAATGGACATCAAGGCACCAATTCATAAAACCCAAAAGATCACAACTGTTCAAACATACAATGACCAAATCCGAGAAAGCATTCAATTGATTATGAACTATGCGCCGGATTATGAGTTTCGAACAACCGTAGCACCTACATTGAGCAAGGAGGATTTGTTGGAAATATCCCTTTTGATCCAAGGTGCAAAACGCTACGCCATTCAGCAATACAAGAAACCGGAAAACAATTGTCAAGATCCAAGACTTCTACTAGAAGCACATCCCCAATCATTCTTTACTAAGATCCAACCCTTACTAGAACAAAATGTCAAGCAGGTGGATATTAGGGGATTGTAGGAAGTTTACACTTTGTTTCCTTGAAGGAATATATGTTAATGTCGGTTTGATAGCCGGCTTTTTCATTTTAATCAACACCATTATGGAGGAAACAGCTATGAAGACAATCAATGAAATGGCAAAAGGAACACAAGTGGCGTTCATGTATTCGTCCAAGTATCGTAAATATCACTACGGTATTTTTGTAGGCGTCAAAAAACACACCGAGGAAGAGACGATTTGTGTCATATCCATCAACAATATGATGGTTGAAATGAGCACAAAGGACTTTTTCTACTGCGATCCGTCTATTTTTAAGGCTTGGTACAGCGGACAGGCCGTCTATGTGGAAGATACAACCTTTGAATTAAAAAAGGAGGATCGTAAGACAAAGCAAGTCAAATATGTAGTACTCGACAAACCCGGGAAATGGATCTTAGAGGAAGAGGATAATTATCGATTTCGAAAAAAACTAAGAGATGACGAATATGCATACCGGTATGTAGAAATCCTTTTTTATGACGAGGACAATTATTACACAGTGACCGATATGACCATTGATTTATTAACATATGACGAAAGGTCAGTAAATCTTGTTTTTGGATTGCTAGGATATAATGAACCGGATATAAGGGCATTTTTAAGAGCACGCAAAAACACATCCTTTAAAAAGATCTTTCATACATTGTTCATGTTTGATTGCTATGATTACGAAGAACCTAAAAAGTACAAGACTTTCGAGGAAGCCAAAAGGCGCGTGGATACCATTATTAGCAGGGATTACAGCTTCGGCTTTCTTCATATCTGATTTTTTCATTGTTGACGTTATTCTTCATGGATCAATCTATGGAAACGCCCCATCCAATAAGGTAACGTATATGTTGCAGAGCTTTCCAGCCTTTCCCCTTGATCCGCTCCACCTCTTATGGCAAAAGGACAACCGTTGTATTTTCCATGAGGTCTCTCATCAAGTGGCAACGCTACAAACCATCCGTCCTCCTTGGCAGACATGGCTTTATTCTTACCCATATAATCAATGATATCGTTTCGGAAGCTGTTATCTGCTTTCCAACATCTTGTGTCCACAGGATGTCTTTTCAAGGACCAAGCAGCTCTCTCTAAATCCACCTTTCCCTCGTCTTTAGGGTATGCCAGCTGATATATGTACATCCAAAGGGGATTATCGCTGTACTTGATACTGATCCACCAGGTGTCGATCCCTTTTCTATATTTCTCTAAAATAACAGGATCAGCTTCCATTTGGAACAATAAATAATATGCCAACATAGCCATTTCTTCATCTGAATAATTTAGCCTTACCTGCACCGCTTTTGCCGTTTCAAAAGAATCCGGATCCAACCTCGGGTCGTCTTTATCTGCGTCAGGATTCTCTTTTTTGAAAAAATAAACCGCCTCTTGCTTGTATCTTTCCCGATACTCTCCTGCAAGGTCCGCATACTGATACGGAGCCTCAAGAGCCAGTTTCCTATATTCTTTTTCCCATTTTTCATCTTTTGTGAAATAGTAAGCCAGTTTGAATATGGATAACAAAACCAAGCAGTTCAAGGGACAGTCACTCCAGGCAAAAAGGCTGCTGAAGTACTCCCGAGACATCTTGCCCCATGTTGTGGGTTGCCCTGTTGCATCCACCAAACAATAGTCGTTGTAAAAAATGTGTGGTGCAAGGTTACAGGTGGTGCTAACAATCAGTTCTCCTAATTCGAAATCGGCATGTTCTCCTGTGCATAACAAATCGTATGCGATTTTATATAAAAACAAATGTCCGATGATTTCATCTGTGCTCGTATCCGCCTTGTACCAGACATCCGCATCGCTATAAAAAGTACCGTCTTCCTTTGTAACAGTGCGATATAAGCGAGCCAGTCTCTCAGGAACCTCACAACTTGCATCCGTTTCAATCCCAGCAAAATCTTCTACCATTCGCGCCCTATTGTTTACAAGGTTATATCCGACTCTTTTAGGATCATCCGGCCCTGACCCGGGATCAAAAGGTCTTGCTTTGGCAATCATCTTGTCCCCTTTTATCATCTTTTTAAAGTATAATCCTCCGAGGGGAACCTGTTCCAATCCGTCAATCAGATATGTTCTAGCCATAAAGCCCTTCATCAAACGCTTCTTTGTTCGAGCATCCCCTTCCATCACCCAATCTTCCGGTGTGCGGGGCTTATGAGTGTCTATAGTATTTAAGAGCTTCTCCAGTTTCATACCTACAGGGCCTTCTTTTGGGTAACAGTAAACCGGATCTCCATTCTTTTTCACATATTCTTTTGACATCTCATTGGACGAATTGATAAAAGTATTGACATAATGCCTTATCTTTGCATCAACATATCCGTCTCTTGCCGGGATATTTGCAATCAATAAAACCGCTTCCACAGATTTAACTGCAATTCTCCGAGCAATTACTTTTTGTTCCGGGTCGGTTTGCACCCCATAGCGGAAACATTCCCCGGCGGCATACATCGATGTCCATAAACCGTCATTATCCGTTACAACCGGTTTCCACTTACCCTCCGACCATATAGAATCAGAAACTATTCCCCGTCTGTTTACATGCATTTGGGAGTGATCACTCATATGAATTGCTTTTTCTGTGTAACTCAAAGGTTTCATCTCAATGTGGGAAATACCGGTTTGGGTCAACACCCACACACCCTGATCCCCATCTAAAGTAAGGGCTTTCACATGATTATTTCTGTCATATAAATACCTTGGACCTGAAAAATATTGTATTTGATCTTCTTTTACTCTTTCGGACAAATCGATTCGAACCACGCCATGACTCGTACCGATCCATGCAACGTCATCCTGATCCACTACTGAAACTGTCATACCAAGACCCGTTGATTCGAAGGCTTTTACTACATCAGCAGGCAATTGATTACATTCATTAGGGTCAAACAAGGAACCTTTTATCAATTCCGGGATGTCGGAACAAGACTTCTCAAACTTACTCACAATCTTTTGCAAAGTATTTCCCACCTGCACTGGTGTTCCACTGTAGCTTATGATTCTTCTTTCACCAAACCTTTTTGTTCTCATGAATACACCTCATGCCTCTTGCTATTCCATTTACATCGGTTAGACATATCTTGATGATAAAAGCTTAAAGTCAGGCCTTGAAACATATGAGCAATATTGAATTCGGCCATCAAACCCGATTACATTTTGAAATCTGAATATGAGAGTAGGGTTTGTTACATATTCGAAAACTTTATCTTTAGGAACCCACAACACATCATCGGTTTCATCCGATGTAGATAATTCACCGTCAATATAGTCGCATATGAAGTCAAACATAACCTTTGTGGGAACAGGTGTAACACCATCATAAAAAACGTGTTGTCCTACGTTTGAATATATTCCGGCCAAACACCTTACAGATGCTTTAACACCGCTTTCTTCTAATATCTCCCGTAAAACACCTTCTTCGATACTCTCACCTTTTTCGATTTGACCTCCTGTACAATCCCATCCCCTATTTTTCGTTTTAACAATAAGGATGTTGCCATCCTTATCAAAAACGTAACCTCCAGCAGCGACTATATGTGTTGGCCATGTCATGTCAACTTCTCCTCATCATTCGCTTTATTTCAACAATACTGTCATTTTGTTTATGCGGAGTATGATTTGTAAATAACAAGTATAAACTCTTCACCTTGTTCCAATAGAGCCGGTTCATCGGTACGCCTCTTCCTAAATGATCAATATATCGCATGTTTTCCATATATTTAACAACAAACGGGTTCCGGGAATAGGACACACCAATCTTCATCTTATTTACAGTGACTGTATTAGGCAATCTTCCTGGACTTCGAAACTCAATTTTATCATCATACATAAACACTCTAATTTTCGATCCGCTGATAGCATAGTTTCTGTGTACTAGGGAGTTTACAATAGACTCCCTCATAATAATCATCGGATATTCTTCTTTGTCTTCTCTTTTTAAAACCTTAATAACTGATGGAGTAAGCGTATTGTCTTTAATCACAACCATCAACTGTTCACTAATATCCTGAATTCTTCCTGTCAGTGTCTTTTTATCGATCAACTCATCTGATATCTCATTCCCATTAAAATGGGCAAAACTTACGTCATTTTGAGGTAAGTGCTTTTCGGGATTTTTACCAAATATCAGCAATCCGCCTACTGTGCAAAGTTTTCTGTCTTCAAAATATCTGCATTTACCAATATTCTTTCCACAGACTCTTCGGACTCTTCATATAAATCAAATGTGTTGTATTTCAAAAAATAATCTCTAATAATATCAAAGTTCAAATCCTTGATTGATGTTCCTTCAACATTACTAATTGCCTTAGATCACACTGTATAGAACAATTATGCATCGTTTCAAAGGAAAAGACAACCATATTTGCATTTATATTATTTGTCATAGTCGTTTACCAAAAAAGATATCCGGTTTTCCTATTCCATTAGCATCAGGCATCACCCCGATGATCTTGTATCCGAGTTTCAAGTAGAAAGCCGCTTGATGAGTACCGGGAGTAAAGTTTCTTATTTTCTCCGGCAAATTATCATACAAATCAACATTAGCCACACCTTTTCGGTTTTTTAGGTATGTTGTTCGATCTCCACTACCAACTTCGTAT
>CALCRE010000227.1 GCA_937894465.1 uncultured Clostridia bacterium | reverse complement strand
ATATTCTCATAGTCTTGACGTCGGCTTTTTAGAAAGCGGACGTCAAGACTATGAGAATATCGGGTTACGGTACTTCGAAGGTGAAGATTCAAAAGGTGTTAACATTGTATGCAGCCCCAGGGATTATGATGCCCCCAAGGAAACCCTTGCAGGTGGACACGGTTCTTCGGAATATTACCTTGTGAACGACTTTTTAGATTCCATCGAATTTAATACAAGACCTGTCATTGATGTCATACGTGGTCTTGAAATGACGGTTCCGGGGATCATTGCCCATGAAGCCGCCATGGAAGGAAATGTATGGAAGGATGTACCGGTATACCGATAAAATCAAAGTGAAAAAATAATGTTTAACTATTGTATTCTTTGTTTAGCTGTGTTAGAATTGTTGATGCGGTGAATTCCGTACTAAAATTAGGTGGTGTTGAATTGAGAGTTGTAGAAATACTGATTACCATTGTACATTTAATATTTTGTATCTCATTGATTGCCATTGTTTTGTTGCAATCAGGTAAGACTGCAGGTTTAAGCGGTTCTATTTCCGGCGGCGCTGAAACTTTCTTCGGTAAGAACAAGGGGCGTACCATTGATGCCATGCTGGAAAGATACACAAAATTCGTAGCCATCGCATTCTTGGTGACATCCATAGTATTGTACATTTTATTAAAGTAAGACTTTAGAAAATTAAAGTTTTTAGCAAAAAAAAGATTGAATAAAAAAACGCCTTTATGGCGTTTTTTAGCATGTTCTATTATTACAATTATTTGTAAGTGCAGATTGCACGGGTTGTTTCCTTGTGCTATAATAAAAAATAACAGGGAACGGGTAGAATGTGAGGTGGAGATAGTGGCACAGGAAAAGATTTTTGGTGGTGCTTTGTATGGATACCAAAAAAGCCAAGTAGATGAGTATATAAAAAAAATGAACGATGAGATGACAAAAAAGGATAAAGAATTAGCCGATCTCAAGCAAGTAGTGTTAGAAGTCCAGAATTCATATAATTTATTAAAAAAGGAAACCGGCAATATGGATTCGGAAAGGCAGAAGATCGCCAAAGCACTTTTGAAGGCTGAGGAAAAAGCGGATGAAGTCATCAAAAACGTCCATGCTCAAGCTGAACAAGAAAAAAGAGTGCTGGAAGAAACCCTCGAAAAAGAAAGAGAGCGGATCGTGGACATGAAAACAATAGTGAAATCCTTGAAATCAGAGGTTGTTTCCATGTTGCAGCATTTTGAAGGCTCCATATCAGCAATTGAAGGAAAAATAGAAGAGTCATAGCATCATCAACTGAATGTAAAAACTAAAAACACAGCCTGTCAGGTTGGTTTTTGTGTTTTCTAAAAAATGCACCCTGTGAATACAAGGTGCATATTTGTAAGCGGGAGAAAAAAGTAATACATGAAAGAAAGAATATTAAAAATATTGGAGAATAACGGCAATCTTACCGTTAAACAATTGGCCGTTCTTCTGGATGTAAGCGAGGATACCGTACGTGATGAGATCTCTCGGATGAAAAAAGAAGGAGTGATCTTAGGATTCAATACCGTCATTGACTGGGAAAAAACCGAAAGGCAATTGGTTAATGCTCTGATTGAAGTCAAGGTTCATCCTAAAAAAGAACGGGGATTTGATGAGGTTGCAGAGAGAATATCGTCATTAGAACAAGTGACCGGATGTTACTTGATGTCCGGAGGATTTGACTTGACGGTTATGGTGGAAGGCAAGGACTTTAAAGAAATTGCCATGTTTGTGGCTGAAAAATTAGCAGTGATCGATGGAGTTTTAAGCACATCAACACACTTTGTATTAAAAAAATACAAGGATGGAGGAGTTCATTTTGTAAACAAAGTGCAAGATGACAGGGAGGCCATCGTACTATGATAAAATTGAATATTTCCTCTGTTCCTGCATCAGGTATTCGTAAATACTTTGACTTGGTGAATGAGATGGAGGACGTCATATCATTAGGAATCGGGGAGCCGGACTTCGTGACACCTTCTACTGTCATGCAAGCTGCTCATACCGCAATGAACCGAGGGCATACCCATTATTCTTCCAATATGGGATTCTTATCTTTAAGGGAAGAAATCTCGGAGTACATGCAAAGCCGCTATCAGTTAAGCTATAGCCCGAAAGATGAGATATTGGTTACGGTAGGAGCAAGCGAAGCCATTGATTTGGCCATGAGATGCTTATTGGGTCCCGGAGATGAAGTGATTATACCGGAGCCGTCTTTTGTAGCGTACAAAGGTTGTGCCACATTCACAGGAGCCAGCGTGGTCTCTGTTGATCTGGACGCCGATCACAAGTTTAAATTGTCTGCTGAGAAACTGGAAAAAGCAATTACCGACAAAACCCGTGTCATCATATTCCCGTTTCCCAACAATCCCACCGGAAGCATTATGCGGAAGGAAGAAATGGCTGAAATAGTGGAAGTGGTGAAGGACAAAGATTTGATCATCATTTCGGACGAAATCTATTCGGAATTGACCTACAATGGTGATCACGTTTCCATAGCTTCCTTTGACTCTATTAAAGACAAGACCCTGGTAATCAACGGTTTCTCAAAAGCATATGCCATGACCGGATGGCGTCTAGGGTATGCATGCGGCAACAAGGAACTGATTTTGGCGATGAATAAAATTCATCAATACGCCATTATGTGCGCTCCTTCCCTTGCGCAATATGCAGCTATGGAAGCTTTGAAAAACGGTGCCGATGATGTTCGGTACATGGTGGAAAAATACAATCAAAGAAGAAGGGTATTGGTAAACGGGTTCAATGAAATCGGATTGGATTGCTTTGAGCCGGAAGGTGCCTTTTATGCATTCCCAAGTATCAAAAATACCGGAATGACATCAGACGAGTTTTGTGAAAAATTATTGAAGGAACAACATGTATTGGTGGTTCCCGGATCTGCATTCGGAGAGTGCGGGGAAGGGTATGTCAGGGCAACCTATGCAAGCTCTATTGATAACATCATAGAAGCATTGGAGAGGATTGATCGCTTTTTAAAAAACAGAACGAACAACAAGGTTAAACGATAAACAAGTATTACCATAGAAAATATTTAAATGAAAGGGATGATAATATATGTTGGAATTTGAACAATTCAAATTAACCATAGAAGAACAATATCAACAGATCGAAGAAATCGGTGATTCACTTTGACCTCCCGGAAATGACAAAAGAGCTGGAGGAGTTGAATCATAAAACGACAGAACCCGGATTTTACGATGATATAGAAAAATCCAAAGATATTTTGCAAAGATCAAAAAGAATTCAATCCAAGTTGGATCGCTATAGCAAATTTAAGCACCAGATCGAGGATTTGGATATATTGAATTCACTAGGGCAGGAAGAAAACGATGCATCCGTCATCGAAGACATTAGAAAAGGTCTGGATTCGCTGATAAAGAGTGTAGAAGCCTTCCGATTGGAAATCCTGTTGAACGGAGAATACGATATCAACAATGCCATTTTGACATTACATGCAGGATCCGGAGGCACCGAAGCCATGGATTGGTGTGAAATGCTGTTGCGTATGTACATGAGATGGTGTGAATCCAACGGATACAACGCAAAAATCGTGGATATCGTGCCCGGAGACGTTGCAGGTATCAAACGGGTGTCCTTTTTTGTAGAAGGAGAATATGCCTATGGATATCTGAAAGCAGAAATGGGTGTTCACCGTTTAGTAAGAATATCACCTTTCGATTCTTCAGGAAGACGTCACACTTCCTTTGCATCCTTAGAGGTAATGCCGGAAATCAGTGAGGATTTACAGGTGGATATAAGGCCGGAGGACTTAAGAGTGGATACTTATCGCTCCAGCGGTGCCGGCGGTCAGCATATCAACAAGACCGACTCTGCGGTAAGAATCACCCATATACCAACCGGCGTGGTAGTATCCTGCCAGACGGAAAGATCCCAATTCCAAAACAAGGACACTGCCATGAAAATGCTGATGTCCCGATTGGTTGCATTGAAAAAGCAGGAAAACAAGGATCGCATTGAGGATTTAAAGGGTGTCCAGATGGAAATAACCTGGGGAAGCCAGATCCGCTCTTATGTATTCTGCCCCTATACATTGGTGAAAGATCATAGAACCGGATATGAAATGGGGGATGTGCAAGCGGTGATGGATGGTGAGCTGGACGGATTCATACATGCATATCTGTCTGAAAACTCACAATAAAAGGTCAAAAATTTTGAACAACGATAATCTTAATCTCCCGTATTACGGATTTTCCGAATATCTAAAACAAAGGTACGGAGAGAGGACATACAAGTTACCTGTCAATTTGCCTGCCGGTTGCCCCAACAGAGATGGAAGGGTGGCAACCGGGGGCTGTATTTTCTGTGGGGAAGAAGGTGCCGGCTTTGAGCTGTTACCGTCCTTTTTGCCTGTTAGGGAGCAGCTTCTAAAGAACAAGGAATATATCGGGAAAAAGTACAATGTCCAAAAGTTCATTGCTTACTTTCAAAACTACTCCAATACCTATTTCCCCTACAAAGTATTTTGTGAATACATCAGTCAAGCAATCATACCGGATGTCGTCGCCATCTATATTTCCACTCGCCCTGATTGTATATATCCTGAGCATATGCAGTTTTTAAAAGACATGAAGGAAAAAACCGGAGTGGATATTACCCTGGAAATAGGGCTACAGAGCATCAATAATGAAACATTGAAATTTCTTAACCGAGGTCATACGGTGGAGGATTTCTTTCAAGCTGTTGAAAGGGTCAAAGGATACGGTTTGGATGTTTGTGCCCATGTGATTCAGGATCTTCCTATGGATACAGTTGAAGATATTGCTTGTTGCGCAGATCAATTGTCAAGCGCCGGAGTGCATCAAGTCAAGTGTCATTCGCTCTACATTCTAGATGGTACAGTGCTGGGGGATCTGTATCAACAAGGGCGTTTTCAAGTTCTGCCCCTTGAGGATTTCATTAAGCGGACAGGTGTCTTTTTATCCCATCTTGATCCTTCTGTCGTGGTGCAAAGGTTGATCAGCCGTGCCCCGAAAGAAAGAACATTGTATTGCAACCATTCCACCGGATGGTGGAAGGTTCACGATATGATTTTAGAGTATATGACAAAAGAAGGGCTTTCTCAAGGATGTTCCTATCAAAAGCCCTGACATATACAATGATTTAATAAATCAATCTCTTGCTGTATATTTCTTCAATGGTGTTTGCCGTTTTGACCCAGTCTTCTCTTTGCTGATCTTTCCTGAATTTTACCACTTTGACAAAAGGAGGTTCTAACTCGGAGAAAGGAAGAGTAAATTGGCTGGGATCATCCAAGTAGCGTGTTGCTGCCTTTTTAGCACCTGCATAAATCATTTCACGTGCTTTTATAGGATTCACATGAATGGCGGTTGTGTTGCGAGCGGCATATTCCGAAGCGGTGCACTCGTCTCCCGTCCCCGGTGTGAGCCCTTTTTTCACGGAAACGGTTTCCATGTTCGGCGCTAATTCAAGTGCTTCTTTACAAAAAGCTTCTTCACCTGAGCCGAAAATCGGGGGAATGCCGATGGAAATTCCGTTGATTGTCTCATCAAAATAGGATGTACCTTGGGTGTGTGTCAATTGAGAGTATTCGGTTCGTGATTTGGCATGTTGCCCTACATGAGCAAAAACATCGATTTTCCAATCGGTCATAAACTTTACAGATGCAGCAATGCTACCTCGTATGTAATATGCTCTTGGATCCAACAATTCGATATCAAGGCTACTTGGACCGTGCCCGTCCAGGATATAAATGTTTTCTGCACCGGCGTCCATGAACCCTCTTATGGCTGCATTGACTTCTTCGGTGGAAAGTCTCTTACCTTTGTCATAATACACCCCGCCGGGTGTACACCAATTCGGAAAATCCACGATTCCGGCAACGCCTTCCATATCGGTAACGATCATGATATTCATATACAAAACCGCCTTTATCCAATTTTTCCTACAGTATACCATATTCTGCTTTGTAATAAGTAAAGAAGTTACAATATAATTTCACTATATGCTAACTACCCGACATATGATAAGTAGTGAATTATTATAATTGTACAAAGAAGCAGATGATTTTATTGCCTGAAAAAAGCTGTCACGGCGAATACAATGGATTGTTTGAGATCGCCACAGTATATTGGTGTTGATGTATGTTAGCATCAAGCAGGATGGTGACAAGCCGGGTAAAGCCAACCTGATATAAATCGGATTCCGAGGTAAGTTCATTTCTTCTGAGATGCAGAAACTGTCTTTAAAGTGATTGATGGATTTTTCCACGGTTACACGCATTTTGTAGGTGTCATCCCATTCCTTGGTACCTCGAACGGTTCCCGAAAAGTTACGAAGATCCTTTTCCGAATAGACGTAAAACATGCGTCCGCAAAGGAAATCGGTACAAGGGTTTTCGCAAGAAGTTCGGCGTACGCTCACTCCATCTTCGCATTTTCATAACATCTTGGGACAGATGAACTTGGAGGAGTAAACGTTACCGATTCGAAAAGTTTAACAACATTTAAACCGCACAAACTTTCTATTGACCACAAACAAGCGTTCCTGTATAATAATATTGATTACCAAAAGGAATTCATGTAAAATAAAGAGGTGCATAAGATGAACAGTTACGCATGGGTATTGGAGCCGGATGAAAGTTATGAGGTGCTCAATAACAAACATGATACCGGATACAAATATTTATTATCCGTAAAGAGAGTCTTCGTACAACTGTTAAAAAGTTTTGTCAAGCAGAGTTGGGTCAATGATATTGATGAAGACAATGTGGAGAACATAAACAAATCATTTATACTGAATGATTTTAAAGGGAAAGAGGCGGATCTTGTATATAAAATCAAGATTAACGAGCAAGAAATATTCTTCTATGTTCTAATGGAATTGCAAAGCACTGTGGATTTTCAAATGCCGTATCGATTATTGCAATATATGATGGAAATATGGAGAGTTGTATTACATGATACCGAAACCAAACATGGACCGTTGGTTACAAAAAGAAAAGAATTTAAGTTGCCGAATATCATACCGTGTGTATTGTATAGCGGTGCTAGGAAATGGACCGTACCTCTTAATTTTAAGGACACCTTAGCAGGTATTGAGAGGTTTGATCATCATGCGTTGGATTTCCAGTATATTCTTATTGATATCTCAAGTTATAACCAAAACGAATTACTTGAGATCGGTAACCTTGTAAGTGCTATTTTCTATATGGATCAAAAACCTCTTGAAAAAGCGTTTTATGATCGATTGAAAGACATGTTAAGTCTACTTAAAAACCTAAGCACTTCAGATTATGATTTATTTAAGACCTGGTTAAAAAATATCATGACCAAGGGAATGAATAAAAAAGAAACGGAAGTAATAGAAATCATATTATATGAAAAGGAGACGGAACAAATGATTTATTCATTGGAGGGCGTGATTCTAAAGGCTATACAAGAAGGTAAAGCTGAAGGTAAGGCTGAAGGTAAGCTAGATGAAAAGATGAATATTGCAAAAAAACTAATGGACACCGGTATTTTAAATTTAGAGCAAATCAGCGAAGTTACCGGACTTTCCATTGAAGAGTTAAGAAAATTATAAAATAATGAAGAAAAGGGTAAGAAAAGACCGGTATCCTTCTTTGCCTATTTAACCTTACTATATAAAAGCGATAAAAATCTGCTGTTCTCATGGTTACATCCTCAAGCAGAGTCTTTGGATGACGGCATTTTTGTTTTCCGGCAAAGTGGATGAACTCCCTGACATTTTATCTAAAAACCTTCAATCAGATTTAGATTCGTGCTATAAGGAGGTAGAAAAACTAAATTCAGCCGATCTTTATGTTCATTAAGGAACAGCTGAATATATTTCGCATGATGTATTCTTTAATTATCAAGGATCATAACTGTATTTCCAGAGAAGTACTTCACTGGAATGTATTGCTTGGTAATCTCTGATCATTGACTCATCTTGGAAGATTCCAAGGAGGTTAAACAGTTTGCGTAAAACTTTAATAAACTTAAACAAATTTATATACAAAGCTTTTAAGAACTTCTTTGATAAATCGAGGAAAAAACTCAGTGGTTATCCAAAGTTTCGTTCACGCTATGAGAAGAAGTTTTATGTGCGTTAAAGAACAAACCTGCTGATTTTGATATAACTAAGCGTGTGTATTTAGAGTGTATAGGCTGGGTTAAAGTGTCGGAATCTGAGCGTTTTATCGGTATAACAAGCTTTAAAAATCCGAGAGTGAAGTTTGACGGAAAGCATTGGTATTTAACCGTTGCAGTAGAGGTTTCACCAGAGGTTACATTGCTAACAGACGAAGTTATAGGTGTAGACTTGGGCGTAAAAGAGTTGCGAAAGTTAGAGAAACAGAAGAAACGGTTACAAAGGCAGTCAGCGAGGAAGTATAAAGCTCAAAGACAGTCAGGAACTGCAGTAATTAAAGGTGAACATTTAATGAAGTCAAATAACCAAAAGAAGTTAGAGGAAAGGATATCTAGTTTATGTCGTAGACAAGCTAACATAAGAAATACATATATGTGTCAAGTAGTTTCGGATTTAGTGAAAACACATCCACTAGCAATCGTAATGGAGAATCTGAATGTTACAGGTATGTTGAAGAATGGTAAATTGTCGAGGTCGATACAAGAGCAGGCATTTGGAGCTATACTAAACCAAACAGAGTGGAAATGTATGCAAGTAGGCATAGAGCTTTTACAAGCGGACAGGTTTTATCTGAGCAGTAAGAGGTGTAATGCTTGCGGCTATGTGCATAAGGAATTGAAGTTATCAGACCGAATTTATATCTGTCCATGTTGCGGTCACAGGAAAGATCGGGATGCAAATGCAGCAGATAATTTGAGGGATTATGGGAAGTTATTACTCACAACAGCCTGAATTTGGGACAGGGCTGAAAATTAAAGAGGGAGACCTGAAAGTCAATGAGTAATGACTATGTACCTGCCTGACACAGAGAATTAACGCCTGCGGAGAGTGATACCAAACTGGAAAGCTGAGAAGCTTGAAGGCACTCGAAGAAACAGGAAGAGTAAACTTGTATATGAATGTTCGAGTTTATTTAATCAGGATAAATTACAAATCACTTATTATGTTCTATGTGGTTAGCTCTTGAAAAGCAAGCTTGTCTTCTGTACAATGAATATGCGCTTTTAAAATTTATTTCTTGGAGATTGTTATGACATTTCAACCGATACAATGGGATATAGTTTCGAAAAAGATCAATGAAGAGCAGTGGGCAAAAGATTTGTTCACTGGTATGAAAAATGAAACCGATGCATTTATAAAAACCTACAAAGACGATGCAGGGCGTATCGCCGGCTGGTACCACAGCTATAATTGCGAAAAGTGCCAAGGTCGTCTTGTTTTTAATTGGAAGAATGCTCAAGAGCATGTTTGCTCTGTATGTGGGTCTGTAAATCAAGGGGAATTGTTTACAAAGATTTGGAATAATATGTACAGAGGAATGGCCAACCAAAATGTCTACAATGCCGCAGCTTTTTATCAGTTGACCAAAGAAAATCAGTATGTGGAATTCATTAGGAAGGTTCTTGACTTTTATGCAGACAATTATGCGGATTTCAAGTGCGAACCCCCTGCGAAGATATTCGAAGGAAAGCTGATGAATCAACACTTGGATGATGCAGTAGGGATTATGACCATATTGTTGGGCTTGGACATGGTGAAAGACCAATTTACATCCGAAGAACTGGATCGATATTACGATGACTTGTTTGTCCATGAAGCCGAGTTGTTCGACTTTTTTGCCAATCGAATCTATAACATCCCTTTGTGGATTAAATGTGCACAAACTATGATCGGTGTGTTCTTCCACAAGGAAGAACAAATTCAAAAAGGATTACATGCAAGGTTCGGTGTGTTGGATCAATTAAAAAGAGGAGTTACAGAAGATGGTATGTGGTATGAAGGCTCCATGCATTATCATTTTTACTCCACACAACCTCTTTGCTATCTTGTATATATCGCCAAACGTGAGCAATACGATTTTAAAGAAAGAGACTTTTTGTTCGACCGGGTGGAGAAGATGCTGGAATATCCTTTGAAAATGATGTTCCAAAGCGGCAGGTTACCCAATCCGAATGATGCTCATCCGGTTGTTTCCATTGAAATGTATAAACTTCACTACGAGTATGCTTCAGTAATATATGACAATCCGCTTTTCAAGGAGATCTGCGGCACATTCAATGAAGAGGACTCGACAAAGGGGACTTTCACAAGTCTGTTGTTCAATCATTGGCCGAAACCTTTAAAACAAACGGTTTTCGGAACGGTGAACAACCCTTCTTCCTATACCGCCATGCTAAGAAATAAATCAACCGAAGTTTACATGACTTACGGAGCATTAACCGGATTGCATCGACATCCGGCTGTGATGAATATGGAAATATCCTTTCATGGAGATGTGGTGTCTTATGACATCGGAAACGGGGGATATGCCTCGGAGCTTTTTGCCGAGTGGCAAAGAAAATCCATTTGTCACAATACCGTTTTAATTGACAAAGGAAACCAACCCAGATTGCCGGAAGGGGATGTTTTAGAATATGACCCTGATGCACCTTATCTGAAGGTAAAGGCAAAGGCCGTTTATGCCGCTGCTGATTACACCCGTTCCTTCCGTGTATCCGAGGATTACATCGAGGATTCCTTCGAGGTGAATGCATGGGGTGAATATACAATGGATTGGTTCTTTTATTGCAAGGGTAACGTTCATTGCCCATATGAAACAGTTCCGGTGGAAAAAATAGGGGAAGCAGAAGGGTACCAATATCTTTTTGATATTAGATCATTTAAAACAGATAAGGATTGGCAAGTAGAATTTGAAACCGAGGATAAAAGGATCATTGTTTCCATGGCAGGGGAAGAAGGAACCGAGGTATTCATTGTTAACAGCTATGTTACGGACAAAGCAAACACCCGTTACGGATTATGTGTGAGAAGGAAAAAGGAAAACACGGTTTTTAACACGAGTTACAAGTGTATTAAAAAATAAAGCAGGAGGTTTGACATGATAAAAGTCGGACTATTATCAGGGTGGCATGTACATGCCAAAGGATATGCCAAGGAATTGGTTGCAACAGGTCGGGTTCAAATCCAAGGAATCTGGGACGAAGACCAAAAAAGAGGTATGGATTGGGCAAAGGAATGGAACACGGACTTTTATGCTGATTTGGATGACCTTTTGAACACGGATATTGATGGTGTTGTGGTATGCACACCTACGAATATGCACAAAGAAGTCATCGCCAAAGCCGTAAGGGCTAAAAAGCATGTGTTCACCGAAAAGGTGTTGACAGCTAAAACAGAAGATGCATTGGAACTCAAAAAAGAGATTGAAAAAGCAAATGTAAAATTCGTGATTTCTTTGCCTCACAGAACGTTTCCGAAGAATCTTTATGCCAAGCAAATTGTTGATTCCGGAGTATTAGGAGAAATCAGCCTTTTAAGGGTACGGAATGCCCATAGCGGTGCATCGGACAAATGGTTGCCTCCACACTTTTATTCCATGGAACAATGCCAAGGTGGTGCGATGATTGATCTAGGAGCACATCCTATGTATTTGACCAGATGGTTAATGGGAAAACCGGATAAAGTCTATTCTGCTTTTACCAATATGACCGGTCATGAAGTGGAAGACAATGCAGTATCGGTGTTCAAGTACGAAAACGGTGCGGTGGCTATTGCTGAAACCGGTTTTATGACTCCGGCATCTCCGTTTTCTATGGAGATCTACGGAACAAAAGGTTCTTTATTGATCGACGGAAAAGATCAAGGAGTGCTTCAAAGCGGAAAATTAGCTGATACAAACCCACCTGTTTCCGGATGGCTCAAAGTCGGTTCCATGCCTAAAGCTATAAGAAGTGCCGTCAATCAATGGCTGGACGCCATCGAATTTGATCAACCGGTGGAATTTGGTATTCAAGAAGCGGTTGAATTGACTGAAATGATGGATCGTGCATATGCTTCCCATGAAGCAAAAACCGAAGTTGATTTTTAATGTATAGAAAACATATTTCTTTAGTGAAATGACAAGGAGGGTTTATGAACAGCAGGGAAAGAGTACTCAACTCCATTGACTTTAAGCCTGTGGATCGTGTTCCCGTTGATCTAGCCGGTATGGCCTCTACTTCTATCAGTGCTTTTGCACACCCGAAACTAAGAGCTCATTTAGGGTTAGAAAGGGTAAGGTCCATGGTTTATGACACGGGACAGATGTTGGCTTTACCGGAAAAAGACCTTTTGGATTACCTAGGGGTGGATGTGGTGAACACCAATGGAACCTATACCAATGCTTTTGATTGCAGTCACATGTTTACTCCTTTTGATTTCAACGGCAGACTTTACGCTTCTGTTTTAAACCCGAACCAATTTAAAATATTACCGGACGGTACAATATTACAGGGGGGAAGTAAAATGCCCCCTTCCTCGGTGGTGTTTGACAGCGAACACGGAGGCAACCCTGTAAATCTCTCCGATGAGCTTTTCAAGGTTGATTTGTCAAAAGTCAGGAAACAAGTCAAAGAGTATGCACCGGATCAAGAAGTGTTAAAAAGAAAATGCTCCTTTTTAGAAAAGGTGAGGTCATCCACCGACCGTGCTGTGTTTTTAAACGGGGATTCCATTTCTTTGGACTTTGTGGGTGGGTTGGCTAACGGTACCATGCTGTGTGTTCTTGAACCGGAATATATGCATGAATTAAACAAGTTGTATACCGAATTGGCATTGAAACAATTCAAGGAGACTTTCATTTATTACAAGGATTATGTGGATATCATCATGATCTCGGCAAATGATTTAGGAACCCAAAACACCACTTATATGCACCCGGAATTGATTGACGAACTGTTTTTTACATACTACAAGCAGTTGAATGATTATATAAAAACCATTGCTCCGAATGTCAGGATTTTTCTGCATTCTTGTGGTGCAATTTATGATTTGATCGATATTATCGCCAATGCGGGATTTGATATTTTAAACCCGGTGCAGTGGACTGCAGGGGGAAGAAGCTATAAGGAGTGGAAGGACCGGGCTCGTAACAAGATATGCTTGTGGGGCGGAGGTGTGGACAGCCAACATGTACTTCCCTTAGGAACACCTCGAGAAGTTTATGATCAGGCAAAGGAAGTAGCAACGTATATGATTCAAGATACCGGCTTTGTCTTTTGCAACATTCACAATCTTTTAGCTGAAATATCACCTGAAAATATACTGGCGCTATATAAAGCGGCCAAGGATGTGGATGTGAACTAAAGGAAACAAAAAAGAAGAAACAAGCTGCATGGAGTGTCCATGCAGCTTGATACAATCTGTAGAATAATTCCCCGGGAAAATACCGGTCAAGAGGGTTTTATTTGTGCTATGTCACGTTTTATTTCGTCTAGTTCTTCCATCGTCAGCCCTGTAAGCTTCACGATGTCTTCTGCTTTCAAGTTCATGGACAAAGCGTTTCTTACGATTTTTGCTGTTGCCTCAAATTGACCCTGTTGCAATCCCTGTTGCAATCCCTGTTGCAATCCTTGTTGCAATCCTTGTTGCAACCCTTCTTGTCTTAATTGTTCTGCTAATGTCATGATCAATTCACTTCCTTCCTTTGATACTTGATTTGCGATAGACAGCAGATCTTCGCTCGTAAAATCATTTTTAACTCCGAGAACATACCTCAAACAGACTTCTACATAATAGGTGAATTTGTTGTCCTCATGTTTTTTCGAATATGCTACCATGATTTCATGAATGGAAGCCATAACTCCGTTTCTATCCAACTGCCTGACATCCCTCATAATTCTTAAGAGGAGTTGCATGGCTGTCGCTGTTCTTATATCCAGATCCATTTCCGACAAATCAACAATCAGGTACTCATATGCCGGAACAAATTTTTTTTGATCTTCAGATAAATTGCTGTACCAATCCATCCTTTCATTGATGCTCGTCTCATAATTCCAACGTTTTCTGCCGTTGTAGATCAGTATAGGTATCACCATAGGTGGAGACTTTCTGCTATTTTCTTTTTCTGCCTTTACCCAAATTTCTATGATGTACTTTTGTATTTGGTAAATGGTATTTCTGTCCGGGTAACTTTTATGCTCAAACAAAAAGCATATGTAGCCGTCGCCGTCGTTTATATTTGCTTTAAACAGAAGATCGGTGAACACTTCCTTCAACTCCTGTGTAATAAAGGAACCTTTTTGTACTTCCAATGAGTTAAGATATACGTCTTTGCTTAAGCATTCCGGTAAATACGCCTTTAGGAAGTCAGCGGCAATTTTATGGTTTCCAAAGACTTCTTTGAACATTTTGTCATGGATCTGACTAATGCTATTTTCCATATGTGCTTTCTCAACTTTCTTTAGTTTAGCATATTTTACGAGTTGTTTAAAGCTCTTTGTTCGAACAAACTCTTTGTCAACTTGCCCTATGCGAAGGCGTCTTCTGTACGATTCGTACCACTTACTAAAGTATAAATGAAATAAGCAAAAACAAGGATAGAATTCTGAAAGTTGCTTAAATATGTCGTATATTGTCCGCTTTTATCTAAGTTTTTAAATAAATATCCCTTTTCTTAGTAGTCGCGACATATATAAAGTGTAGAGTTATTTTAATGAGGTGGAATGCATTGGAAAAGTATATTGCATGAGACAGGGAAAAGGTGTATAATTTAGGAAGAATACAGCAATAATCATATTCATCATATCAGATCTCATTGAATGATTTGCATGGAAATAGAAAGTGCTATATGTGAGGATTGTATGAAACATAGAAAGATCTTTTTATTTACATTAACATTGTATTTTCTTATTTTATCTTTATCGGGATGTGCAAATGAAACCCGCACCGATCAGATAATATCCGATATGGATTTAAATAATGTAGAACTATATGGAGACTTGGGTTATGAAGAGTTGACCATTGTTCTTCCTATTGAATTTTATAAAAAAGATTTGGATGTCGTTATTAG
>CALCRE010000226.1 GCA_937894465.1 uncultured Clostridia bacterium | reverse complement strand
AAGGTCCGAAATATACCACCATCAATTGCAACATCAAGGGAGTCCCCCTCATGATGGATATATAGACTTTTATGATGTTTTTGATAATAGGGTTTTTGGACATTCGGCCGAATGCCACAAACAGTCCTAAAGGCAAAGAAAATATTAATGTCAGTGTGAAAATTTCCACTGACTTCAACATTCCTTTTGATAATTCCGCCATTAAATCGAGCAAACTCACTTCGAGGTACCTCCTTGAAATTTAAACGAAGCGTTTTCAAATATTGATTACACAACCTTGAAGATTATATAACGAATGATCATTCAAATCAATAATCATTAAAAAGAGCCGGGAATACCGGCTCTTAAAATAGACTTTTTACTTTCCGATGATTGTTACGTCTTCTCCGAACCATTTTTCAGATATTTCAGCCATGGTTCCGTCTTTGGCCATATCTTCCAAAGCTTTTTGAACTTTGTCACGCATTTCGGTGTTTCCTTTTAAGAAACCGACACCGTATTCTTCTTCAGCCAAGTTTTGTTCCAAAACGATAAAGTCTGCTTGTCTTCCTTCGATTTGATAGTTTGCTACGATTACGTCCATGGCAATGGCATCAACCGCACCGGATTCAAGATCCATGAATGCAGTATTGTAATCAGCTGTCTTTATGTATTCCTTAAAGCTTTTCACCAAAGCTTCTTCTTCTGCCAAAACACCTTCGGCACTAGAATCCACTTGTACAGTGACCACTTTACCGGCTAAATCGGCAAATGTTTTGATTCCGGAATCTTTCTTTACAACAAACACTTGAGAGTTCTTCATATATGCATCGGACCATGTGTACAAATCTTCACGATTGTTCATGGTAAATCCGTTCCATACACAGTCGATATTTCCCGAATCCAATTCCATGTCCTTCGCATCCCATGCGATGGGTTGTAACACCAATTCCATTTTCATGCGTTTTGCCACTTCTGCAGCTAATTCCAAGTCAAATCCGGTGAATTCACCCTTATCATCCACAAAGCCCATAGGCGGGAAATTCTGGTCAAACCCTACGGTGAATGTTTCTCCTTTATCGGAAGAACAAGCCGCCATCACGGTGATCAATAAAGCAATCACCAATACAGACGTTAATATTCTCTTCATACAAATCTTCATCCTTTCACTTAACGTAAATTGTACTATGAAATGTTACCACATCAGCATGATAAAGTAAAGTAGTAAAAATCAATCTCTGAAAATTTTCGGAAAAGGAAAAAATGGGCTTGCTAAATGCGAGTTGATGCATTATAATATGTTTTGTGCCAAAAAGAACGGGGTGTGGCTCAGCTTGGTAGAGCGCTTGGTTCGGGACCAAGAGGCCGGAGGTTCAAATCCTCTCACTCCGACCATAATTCCCAAGGGTTAATCATAAAGCTCTTGGGAATTTTTATATTAGCATTAATTTCGCAACATTTTAAAAGCATTAGATTAACCGGGTGCTATTCACATAACATCAACGGCTTCAATAGCTATTGTGTCTAGATGTTTTAGC
>CALCRE010000225.1 GCA_937894465.1 uncultured Clostridia bacterium | reverse complement strand
AAAGTGAATATATACTTTTGTGTTGTCAAGATTCGGCTCTTTTTCAAATAAGAATCTATCAGCTTGGCGTAAGGCTTGTAGTGCGGTAGGCATTTCGTTATAAAAAATTTTGTTTCTAATATAAGCATTTCCTATTATACCTTTACCATCCACAAGCACCGAGCCAATTAAAGCAAGTCCTTTTTTATCTTGCTCCCAAGCAACCCTTACCTCATCACGCATTCTTGTAATCTGATCTTCAGCATAATTTTCAGCCACAAACACAAATAGCTCTGCGGTTGTATCCGAGTGGGTAATAGTATATTTTCTGTTCATAACAGGCTCATATGGCTTCATTATATCTCGATATTGTACAAACACTTTCTGAGGACTAAGTTCTCTCACTTTTCAAACCTCCTAAAATATAATCACTTATATTCTATTCGGAACTGAAAAAAGTGTTAATACTGTTGAATAGCTTTTTAATTTATTAAACTATCAAGTGAGGTATTATTATATCAAAATGAAGAAATAATCGCCCGATATTTACTGTCAACATAAAAAGCAAAAGACTCAGGCGGAAATTACAGTGCGGGATGAATTCGGAAACGAATTGCACATTTTGCCTATTGCCGAGAACAGCCCATTGCCATCGCCAAATACGAGGTAACGCCACCGGATCAGGTGGCACCAATAACGTCAGAGGTTCGTTACACACGGTATTGCCAATCAACAGTGTAGCCATAGGAGGCCAGGATGGGTCGCTTTATCCGACGGCTTGTGATTACTATCTGTTGACCCTTTACCGTCAATCGGATACAAGCGAAAAAGAACTGGACTTATATATTTTCAACGATGAGGAAACCTTTACCGGAATATGTCGAAGTGCACCCATCGGTAATGACAGCAGCAATGAAGCTCAACATATTCAAGTTGCAATGTGATAGTCTCGCGTACCCGCAGGATATGGACTTTATATCCGTATGGGAAGTAATAGCATATCCTCAACGGCTTTCTGTGATCTAAAGTTTACCTACCACCTTTATCCCGAAGATGGCAAGTATCTATTTACTCCTGTCCACTTTGGTTTAATCAATATAGGTGAAGCACATCGTAGCATCTTTCAGAAGTACAGAGCTATACTTGATTAAACCTACGCATATGAGTACAACACGGTTGTATCTGAGAGCTATTTGACGGATTACCATTGCATAGAGAAACTGTTTCGGATTCCTACTGAGGGAATCCACTATGATGATTTATCGAGCGAGCAACAGACCATGGAGGCTTTTGACGAGGATGGGGAAGTACCTGACTTCATTAGTGGTGAAGCTATAAACTCATCAAGTTTTATATCTTTGATTACCTCGGAAACTTTGAGTTTTTACGCCAAGATCCCAATGGTAAAGAAATAAGTTTCCGATGTTAGTTATTTTAAAAAGATGTTAAGCGTAAAATATATCTTGACAATATAACCTAACATACATACAATACTAACGGTGTTAGATATCTGTATTTAATGAAGGTGAATAAATGGACTATACGAAACTGGCTGAAGAGTTTTTACAAAAGATTTATAGGCTGAGTAAGCACAGCACACATAAAGAGATCAATGAATCAATGCAAGGTGAAATATTTGCACTTCAATATATCGCCTTTCACAAAGGAGCTGTTCAGCCAAGCGAAATCAGCAATATAACTCATGTAAGCTCAGCGCGGGTTGCTGCTACTTTAAACAGTTTGGAAAGCAAAGGATTGATAACTCGAAGGATTGACACCGACGACCGTAGAAGGATTTTGGTCGAGCTTACCACGAACGGTAAAGAAGAGGCGGATAAGTATTTTCAAATGATTTTGAAAAAAGTTGCTAAGATGCTTAGTGGGTTAGGAGAGCACGATGCAACGGAGTATGTGCGTATTATCGGTAGATTATCCGACATTCTTGCAAAATCCCATGAATAAATTACGGCCGCTTTATTGTGGCCGTTTATCTTGAGCATATAACTTAACTATTAGAAATTAACATCATTAGGAATCGGAGGAATTACCCATGCTCAAAATTTTGAAACGTATTAAAGCAAAGGAATGGCTACAAGCTGCATTCGGCTTTCTGTTTATCGTAGCACAGGTATGGCTTGATCTTAAAATACCCGAATACATGTCGGAGATAACACGCTTAACGCAAACGCCCGGTAGTGCCATGTTAGATATTTGGAAGTCAGGCGGTTACATGCTGCTGTGCGCGCTTGGAAGCTTTGGGGCAGCCATAATTGTCGGTTTCTTAGCAGCACGAATTGCGGCCAGTTTTTCAATGAGGCTACGTAGCCTCATGTTCAATCAGGTGATTTCTTTTTATATGCAAGAAATCAATAAGTTTACCACCTCCAGTCTGATTACACGCTCCACTAACGATATTACTCAAATTCAAATGCTCATCACTATGGGATTGCAAATAGTTGTAAAAGCGCCCATTATGGCGGTATGGGCTATTGCAAAAATTGTAGGCAAAGGCCTTGAGTGGACGTTTGCAACCGGTATAGCTGTTGCCGTAATGATTGCTATGATTGCAATTATTATGTCGTTTGTCATGCCGAGGTTTAAGAAAATGCAAATACTGACCGACAACATCAACCGCGTCACTCGTGAAAATCTGACCGGTTTGCGTGTCGTGCGTGCTTACAACGCTGAGGGTTATCAGGAGGATAAGTTTGAAACGGCAAACGAAGAACTTACAAGTACCCAGTTGTTCACAGGGCGGTCGATGGCATTTATGATGCCTACTATGACTGTAATCCTGAGCGGGTTGAGTCTTTCAATCTACTGGATTGGAGCTTATTTAATCAATGCAGCGGAAATGGCAGATAAAGTCACACTGTTTTCCAACATGGTTGTTTTCTCCTCTTATGCAATGCAGGTGGTCATGTCGTTTATGATGCTCTCCATGATGTTTATTATGTTGCCTAGGGCTTTTGTTTCAGCAAAACGTATTAACGAAGTACTTGATACTGAACCAACGATTAGAGATGGTAAGGCTACACAGGGAATGGCCGGTGTAGAGGGTGAAGTTGAGTTTAGAAATGTCAGCTTTCGATATCCGGACGCTGCAGACGATGCTATTCATGACATCAGCTTTACCGCCCGCAAAGGTGAAACGGTGGCATTTATCGGCGCTACCGGAAGTGGAAAAACAACCCTTATTAACCTTATCCCAAGACTGTATGATGCAACAGAGGGTGAAGTATTAATTGATGGCATTAATGTAAAGGAATATTCGCAGGACGCTTTACACAATAAAATTGGATATGTTCCGCAAATGGCTTTTATTCAAGGGCACTGTTACTTCAAACGTAGCTTACGGTGAGCGTAACCACAACGACTTTACAGAGGCCGAAGTAGTAGAGGCTGTGCGCATTGCACAGGGAACCGATTTTGTTGAGAAAATGGATGGAACCTATGAAGCTTCCATATCACAAGGCGGTGCTAATGTATCGGGTGGGCAAAAACAAAGGATTGCCATAGCACGTGCGATATGCCGAAAGCCGGAAGTATACATTTTTGACGATTCCTTTTCCGCGCTGGATTATAAAACTGACCGTATGTTGCGATCAGCGCTGAAAAATGAAACCAGCGGTGTAACTAGTTTGATTGTTGCACAGCGAATCGGGACCATCCTGGATGCCGATCAAATTATTGTGTTGGATGAAGGCAGGATTGTGGGCAAGGGTAGGCATAAGGAACTGCTCGAATCATGTGATGTATACCTTGAGATTGCGCAATCACAGCTTTCAAAGGAGGAATTGTCAACATGAGTGAACGAAAAAATATAAAAACGGCAAGGCGGCATGGGTGGCGGGGGTATGCATGGAATGGGAGGCGTGCCCGAAAAGCCAAAAGACCTAAAGCAGTCGCTGGTCAAATTAATCAGGTTTTGCAAATCGTATTTACCTGCTATGATTATTGCGTTGATTTCATCAGCGATCGGCACTGTTTTTCAAATTATAGGCCCGGATAAAATTAAAGATTTGGTCAATGAAATTTCTAAAGGTCTTACCGTTGGTATAGATCTAGATGCGATTTCTCGTATTGGCTTGATGTTGGTGTGTTTTTATGCGGCTTCTGCGATTTTGAGTTCTATGCAAAGCTTTATTATGGTAACTGTCACACAGAAAATTTCAAAAGACATGCGAACCGGGATCTCACAAAAAATCAACAAACTACCCTTTAAATATTTTGATAAAGTCAGCTATGGCGATGTGCTAAGCCGTGTAACCAACGATGTTGATACCATCGGCCAGACATTGAATCAAAGCATCGGGTCACTTGTCGCGGCGGTAACGCTACTGATCGGTTCTGTTTTTATGATGTTTTACACCAGCTGGGTATTGGCATTAACCGCCATTGGCGCAACAATCATCGGGTTTGTACTGATGATAGTCATCATGTCAAAATCCCAAAACCACTTTACTGCACAACAGCGTGAGCTCGGTAATATTAATGGGCATATTGAGGAGATTTATTCCAGTCATAATGTTGTCAAGGTTTATAATGGCGGCAATATCGCTAAAAAAGTCTTTGAAGACATCAATGAAAAACTGTTTTCCAGCGCGTGGAAGTCTCAGTTTTTGTCTGGGCTTATGATGCCACTAATGAGTTTTATCGGTAACTTTGGCTATGTGGCCGTTTGTGTTGTTGGCGCGGCGCTTGCTTTGAACGGTACGATCTCTTTCGGTGTTATTGTTGCATTTACCCTATATGTCCGGCTCTTTACACAGCCGCTCAATCAAATTGCACAGGCTGCTAACAATTTACAACGTACAGGGGCGGCAAGCGAACGTGTCTTTGAATTCTTAGAGGAAGAAGAGCTTGCCGATGAGAGTCAAAAAACAAAAAAACTAACATCCATAAAAGGCGATGTGGAATTTAAGCACGTTAAATTTGGATATGATAAAGATAAAACGATTATTCATGATTTTAGTGCAAAAGTCAAAGCAGGTCAAAAAATCGCGATTGTTGGCCCCACCGGAGCAGGAAAAACTACAATAGTGAATTTGCTGATGCGTTTTTACGAAATTGACGATGGCGAAATCCTACTTGACGGAATCCCTATCAACCGGGTTACAAGGGAAAATGTGCATGACCAGTTTTGCATGGTCCTGCAGGATACATGGTTATTTGAAGGAACCATCAAAGAAAACATTATTTTCAGCAAGCAAGATGTGACGGATGAACAGGTCGTTGCTGCTTGCAAAGTTGTGGGGCTACATCATTTCATCCGGACGTTGCCGGACGGTTATAACACGGTGCTGAATGATAAAGCAAGCCTCTCGGCAGGACAAAAACAGCTTTTGACCATTGCCCGTGCCATGATTCAAAATGCACCACTGCTCATTTTAGATGAAGCGACAAGCTCTGTAGATACTCGTACCGAACTTATTATTCAGGAAGCGATGGATCGCCTGATGGTTGGCCGTACATCGTTTGTTATTGCCCATAGGCTCTCCACCATCAAGAACGCAGATCTTATTTTGGTAATGGAAAACGGCGATATACTGGAAAGCGGCAACCACTATGAATTGCTTAGCAAAGGTGGCTTCTATGCGGGACTTTACAACAGCCAGTTTAAACAATCAGTGTAATAGTTACCTTTGAGGTTAAAAAAGGCGAGTATCAACATATAATGCACTAAAAAATGTGCGTCGAATAATATCACATAACCAATGAACTCATATAATATATTAGACAAACATTAGGAACTGTACAATATTATATGAGTTCAAAGGAAATGTAAGAAAAGTAAAAACTGAAACACCAAAATGAAAATGTAATACTTCTCCTAGAGATAGAACCGGTTAATTATGCAGATATTAACTTGTTCCCGTCTATTAATTCACTGCCTTCATTTTCTAGGGATCGGCGTAGCCACTTTATTAAGTTGATTGCTATTTGAATCTCATAGGGTGCCCATAACTGAAGCCTTACACTCATGAACACCTATTACGCATGATCGTAATAAAAGAATAGGTGCTTACATCTTGAGCTCACCGACCTCAAGTATGGATATCCTGCCCGGAACCGCATCAAATGTCGACCGGTATGTGTTACAGCTTTCTACGCAGGATCAAACATGTATCAAACCGTTTTCTACACCTGACTTTTTCTAAAGATTATGTACCAGTTCTTCTTTTCGAATATTGATTGATGGAATATATGATTCTTCTGCAGCATTCTCATTGTGATTATTTTTCCGCTGATTCAATTATTGCAGATGATTGTTTCGTTACCCAATTTTTATACCCTTTGTTTAATACATTGTGACTTGATAGGAAAGTTTGCATTCCATGAGAATAAGCGATAGGTTTTAAAAACCTTTAAAAACCTATCTATCAAAACCTTCAATACACCCATTTATCTTGGCACCGAATTTATGTAATAATGTAACTGTGTGTTGCGCTATCTTTGTTTGTTTTACCTAATTAATATAAGTGATTGGTGACGCATTTTTCAATGGTTAACTAACGTTTTGCATATGAATCGGTGAGCTTTTTGATTGAGACACCGGATGAGGATGCAGCGTAAGATACAAACAGGAATTTAATATTTACAAAGATGTGTCTACATCCGATTCGTACATAAATAAAGGAGCAAACATATGCTTTATGAACAAATCCTCGATGAATTGTCCGATATTCCGAATCTGAAAACAAAGGACATTGACGCATATAGCAAAAGACTTATTAAAAGTGGCACCGATGTCAGTAAAATTAGGGACTATATTTC
>CALCRE010000224.1 GCA_937894465.1 uncultured Clostridia bacterium | reverse complement strand
GTAATGGGTTTTCCAATACCGGTTTCCGCCAATTCCTCCCTGAATATACTATTAATCAGGGTGCTTTTGCCCACACCGGTTTTCCCGGCAACAATGATATTTAAACGTTTTAGGTTTTTTATCTTATCATTGATAGCTCTCATACAATCAATAGCAACTTGGTTTATGTCAATGGACATACCTTCATCATTCTCACTTTCTAAATTAAAGTCTATTCAAGAAGAGGACAAGACGATTATATTAGATAAATGAGAAAAATGAAAGTATAAATCGATTGCTGATAAACATGTGCCTGGATTCTATTAGATACCAATAAACTCTCATTTTATGGTAATATAATGGCAAGGTTATGATCGAATAATAACTTGGCTAAGAAAGGAAGTATTGATTAATGGCTAAAAATATTCCTTGGAACTCTCGGATCACATGGTACTACTATTTTGACAGACATATGTCGGATTATACACAAGAGGATTTTGACAAGGAAGCGGCTGAAATGGCCTCCCTTGGCATTGATATCGTATTGCTCAGCAGTAAGGCCCATTTTCGCATTAACTACTATCCCTATTGGGATCGAATCAATGAGACTTTACGCAAAATTGTTATCGCTTTTCACAAAGTGGGCATCAAGGTTGTTGAGCACCATTCATGTAGCTTGGTGCATGTTCCTTTGACAAAAGAGGAGTGGGAAGTCAAAAAGAACAAGGCATGCAGGCTGACGGATCAAGGTAAGTATGCCGCCGAGTGGGAGCAAGTAAAGGATTGGATGCTATCCGATGCCCATATAGACGGTGTTAGGGTATCTTCTTTCATGCAAATCAGCGGTGCTACCGGTCAATTGGTGGAGTCCCCCTATGACAGTCATGCTGTGTGCTTTAACAACGAGGATTACAGGCGCATCTATTTTAAATACTTAGAAAGCATTTATGCACTAGGGGTGGATGGGATCATGACCGATGACGTGCAGTATTATGCTAATAACAACAGTTGTGCATGTGCGACTTGCCGAAGGCTTTTTAAAGAGCAAACCGGCTATACAATGCCGGATACGACGGATGAATGGAACAATCGATTCTTCGGAAACTTTGATGACCCCAGGTACATCGCTTTTGATCAGTTTCGACGGAATAGCACCATCCGTTATCAACGAGATGTGGATGCACATTTTCGATCATTAGGGTTGAATCTCCTGCGTCCTAATTACATATCCAACGAAGTTCTCTCCAACCATACGGCATATCCTTTTTCAAACTGCGCGGATTTGTGGGATGTCATGTTCCAAGAAAATGTGGCTAGCACCATTATCAGATACTCATGGCCCCGCTATGCCTGCGAAGCCGTTCATCGGTATGCCTTCTCCTCCTATAACGACATCCCTTCCATGTCCATGTTCTATAACAGATGCTCAAGCGATATGTATTTTACATTTGCACTTGCACTGAGCTGGGGGCAGTTGTGGAATCCTTCCTTTACACGTTCTCCGGACTTGGTGGAGACCGAACGAGCAATCAGAAAGTTTGAAAAGCAGTATCCATATTTGGTATATGACCAGAAGAAGAAAAGTGATGTAGCATGTTTTTTCTCCATAAAAAACAGAGACTTAATCAAGAATGCGGCATTTAATTCAATGAACGGATTGGTTGCTTGGTTACAAAGTGCTATGTTTACACAAAAGACACCGAACTTTGTTTTAGAAGATCAAAGCCTCGCTGATTGGCAAAAACACAAGGTTATTGTATTACCACAAGTTTTCATGATGAGCGATGGTGAACTTCAAAGAGCAAGGGATTATGTAAGTAGCGGTGGAACCTTGGTGGTTGTTGATCTATGTGGCAAAAAGACTCCGGAAGGGCTGGATCGCACCCCGGAAGAAATAAGGACATTGTTAGGTTGTAAAACCCGGTTCCGTCCCATTGAAGAGTTTATTGCCAAAGTGGAGCTAGGGGATCAAACACTAGATGAAATGACTTACTGCTTGGCTTATGAAAACACGGAGCCTATTGCAACCGTAGGAGACTATTGTGTCATGGCACGCGAGTGCATGGGCAAGGGTGAAATCCTATTTATCGGTGCCAAAACAAACCTTATTCCCTTCCAAAATGTCATACCTTTTAACAGGGACGGTTCATCACCTTTGTTCGGTACGGCATTGATCCAATCCTACAGTGTAGATTATATGAGAAACACTATAGGCAAGATTTTGGATTATGCAGTGGATAATCCCCATATCTCCCGTATATCCGAGGATTATCTTCTAAACATGTTTGAAAGTGCAGATGCAAACCACACCATCGCTCATGTGGTAAATATAGGTGAAACTCTTTCTAAAGAAAAGGATGTTAGGGTTTCTATGGAAGATCCGGTACCGGATTTTGAAATGAGGGAAAAGACAAAGGGTAACAAGCCCATAAAATTGGCCTTTTCTTGTGAATACGCTCCTAAAGCTGTAAGAATCCTATCTCCGGAGTGGATGATGGCCGGTCAATCTGCAGAAAAGAGCATAGAATTTTCATATGTGAACGGAACTGTGTCCTTACAAATACCGGAAGACACATTTACAGGATACCTTATGGTGGATGCTATTAAAGAATAAAGATTTGGGGGACGGTTCTCAACTTATTATCTTTTTAAGAAAAAGAAACTGTATCGAATAAGAGCATGTTACGAATCATGCTCTTATTTGCTAACAATATGATTTGTTCCGCATTCTTTGATAGGAGTTGATTTTGCAGTAAAAGAAATGATAACACAATGCATCTTGATACTATATCAATATATTGATAAAATCCGAATATAAGTTAGGATGCTACATTTACCGAGACCACATAGTATTGTGCAG
>CALCRE010000223.1 GCA_937894465.1 uncultured Clostridia bacterium | reverse complement strand
CAAGTCAATTATACCATTAACATTTAGTCCGTGCAATTATCTAGCCTTGTCGGCACAAAAGTAAAAAGTGTTAACCAATTCGGACAACACCTTTTACTGCAAACTTATTATGAGGAGACTATATGGATTGATTAAGCACCTAAATATTGGGCAAGTGAATTCAGATCATCATCAGAAACATCAGTGTAATCACTGATTAATAAAAGTCTGATTTTATGACAGGCTTCTTCTCGTATCCGGTCATAATCAAAACCGGTTTTCTTTCCCAGTAGAAAAGTGTATAACAAAACATCCCCCATAGAGTCGGCCAAGTCATCGATATCCGGATTTCCCGGTGTCATGTTGTCGTAAAGGCCTGCTATGGAAGCCAATATCTTGGTTTTAAGCGCATCCACTTCATTCATCTTGTATAATAGATCAAATCCTTGTTTATGTGAAACCATCATATAATCCACCATCCTTTATCCTTCATAATCCTTCCTGTCGACCAATAGAGGATCTAATAGCGTTATTATACATGTTTTCCATTATTTCCCTCATTTCCACTAATAAAATTCCAGTGGAAAACAAAACGAGGTACCTTTGTGATCATACCTCGTTTACATCTTTTATTATCCTTGTATTGAACCTTAATCTTTTGAGAAAGGTAAAAGTGCAATTTCTCTAGCTCTTTTCACAGCGCTTGTAAGTTCTCTTTGATGTCTTGCACATACTCCGCTCATTCTGCGGGGAAGAATTTTACCTCTTTCAGAAATATATTTTGATAATCGGTTAATATCTTTATAATCAATATCCAGCTTATCCACACAAAAGTTACAAACTTTCTTACGCGGGCGTTTGTACCGAGGATTGCCGTTATCTCCGCTTCTGGAGCTTCTTCTGTTATCCGCCATATGCTTTCCTCCTTTCAGACACAAATGTTTTGGGTCTATACACGACACTTAAAACGGTACGTCGTTATCGTTATCATCATCACTGAAAAAATCGTCATTCGGCATAGGATCCGAAGTTTGCTTTGGGAATGGTGTCCGATCAAATTGGCTTGAATCGCCACTGTCATAACTATCCCTTTTGCTATCTGCAAAGTATACATCCTCTGCTACTATATCTGTTGCATATCTCTTCTTTCCGTCCTGGTCATCCCATGAACGGGTTTGAATTCTTCCGCTTACCGCAACTTGCTGACCTTTTTTAAAGTACTTTGCGCAGAATTCAGCGGTTTTTCCAAATGCAACAATATTGATAAAATCGGCTTGTTTTTCTTCACCCTGTTTTGCAAACCGTCTGTTTACAGCTAAGCTGAATGTAGCCCAAGCAGTCGAATTATTCGCTGCAGAATATCTAAGTTCCGGATCTCTTGTCAGTCGTCCCATTAAAATTGCTTTATTCATATTTTTTCACCTTACGCTTCCTTGTTAATCACAATGCTCTTGATTATGTCATCGGTAATTCTGTAATTTCTCTCAAGCTCTGCAATGAACTCAGGTTCTGCTTTGAAATTTACCAATACATAATAACCTTCTTTTTGGTAATTGATCGGATAAGCAAGTTTTCGTAAACCCCACTCATCAACGTCTTCTAACTCAGCGTTTTTTTCGATTAATTCCTTAAATTTTAATACAGTCGCATTACGCTTTTCTTCATCCAGTTCGCTGTGAACTATAAAAATAGTTTCATAACTTCTCAACATTGATATCACCTCCTCCCGGACTAACGGCCCTACAATTTGAATGTAGAGCAAGGAACGACACAGTAGATATTAACACAATCAATCCAATAATTCAAATAAATTTTTTTAATCGATAAAATTCATCGAGATTCATCGAAATTGCTTCGATTTAGTTGAATTACCTGTTAAAGCAAGAATTCACCACCGTGAGATACCGACACCACAACAGGCGCATCGTATAATTCCAAGGTTTCATCTATGGCCTTTTGCAAGTCACATACCGGGTAGTACATAATACCGCAACTCTCGATCTCTTCCCGTGTCACACCGTCAGAGACAACGACAAGCCGGCAACGGCGTCGCATCTTTGACATGGAGGTACCCACTGCAAGCGCAAGGGGGTCACCGGGTATGTCCTCCCCGTTGTAAAGTCGACGCAGCAAATCTGAGGCATCGTCACGGCCAAAGCAAGAGCCATACTCCGAATGAGGTCCCATCCCTTCGATATTCGGCGAGACGAGTATCATGGTGGAAGATCCGTTACGTAAGCCGCCTTCTGCATTGCAAAAACCTTTACCGGACTGCCAAAAATCCTCGTCTGCAGGAAAAGAACTGACAACAATGACATCGGCTTTCCGTTTCATAGGGCAACACATGACCGTTTTCGCCGTCTCGACGCCTGCTCGATGTGCCTTTACATAATCACCCGCTACAACACGAACAATACGAAATTGTGCATCAAGGACTGTATTGACAATGAAATGCAACCCGATGACGGGAACCCAGCTTTCCATCCTGGTACGGACAGGATTTTCCTCAAGCCCTACCAGACGTTCGTCGGACAATCCGCCGAGCATATGGAATTGTGCAACTGTGTGTTCGCCGGTTACACCGGGGAAAAGAATCTTTCCCCCGCCAGACCAACCCATGACCGGATGCGGTACAATGTTACCGATTCCGATACGAATATCCGAATCCATAACATCTCTCGTAATGACGATATCAACACCATCCTCGGTTGTACCGACATGGGCGAGTTTTTCCGGATTGCGGAATTCGGAATTAATCACACTATATTCCGCATAGACCTTCTCACCTACACGAGTACGGATTTCGTCCTTAGTCATGTACCGATGACTGCCAAGTGCCATAATGATCTGAATATCCGCTTTACGGACACCGGAGTGATGAAGGCGCTCGAGGAGAATCGGCAGAATGGTCGATACCGGTGTCGGACGTGAAATATCGTCACAGATGATGCTCACGCGGGTGCCTTCATGTGCAATCTCTGAAATTGTCGGTGAGCCGATGGGGTGATCGATTGCATGTGCAATAGCACCCTGCGGGTCAGATACCGATGTGACGGGAGCAGGCATGAGCATCCCGTCGAAACTGACGTCCGGTACGAAAAATTCAATGGTTTTCTCAGCCCCATAGGGCAGTTTAACACGCATCTTCCCATTCCTCCAACAATTCAATCAATAAAGCCAGGTTTCGAACAATATGGTACGGATCCTTGACAGGGAGTGCTACCACTTTATCTTGCGGTGAACCGTCACGTTTTCGGATCTGAATCCACTCGCGCAGCTCACCATCGGGATTAGGAAAGGTAGAGAAAGTATAATCCATCACACGGTTGTGCCAGTCGAGGAAAACCTCATCACCGGTTCGCGTGTAGAGCAACATGGTTGTATAAAGCGCTTCTGAATGTACCCACCAGAGCTTGTCTCCCCAACCGGATATTTGTTTTGACATGGGTTCATCGACTGTGTCACCGAAGGGGTAGCGCGGTTCACCTCCTCGAATATCGGCAAAGTGGAGAATACCGCCATATTCAACGTCCCAGCCGGTTTCCAGCGTAGCCTTTGCAATTGAAGCAAGCTGATCAAGACGTTCCGGATGTCCCGTGAGATCGGCGGTATCAACATGGAACCAAATATCCTCGATGGTGTGACCCGGGTTGATATGCTGACCTAGCATTGTATTGAAAAAGCGGTTGTCACCAGTGATGACTTCATGGACCAGAGAGCATTCATCGGTAAAATGATCAAGAATATCAGTAGAGCAATTGTCCATATCTGAAAGCAAAATACCGGCAAAGTCCGCATCAAAGAGCACAGCAGCGTCATACAGCTCCCGCGCAACATTTTGAAAAATCATCGGTAACCCGTGGGCACGCAGGTGCGGTGAAAGCGGATACGGCATCGTTTGAAACGTACCGGCACGATAGAGGGAGATCGCAGAATCATAAAGTGTGCGTGCAAACTCAAACACAGTGCGGTTTTCAGTGGATGCGGCGTATTTACCAAGTCCCGCTATCACAAAGCAGTCTGCGTATATACTCATATCTAATCGGTCCCCACCGGCTACAAGTTTCGGATTTCCGGTTTGATCGGTCAGGAAGGTACACCGGATCGGGCCATCGTCACGTATTAAACAATGATCCAGCAGAAAATGTGCACCGACGCCGGCCAAGCGCAGGAATTCCTCGCGTTGAGCTTTCGTAAACATCCTCATAGTTGATAATTTCGAAAACATCCAGACAAATCGGCCTTGAGACCATATGTACTTATCGGTGGAAACAAGCCTATCTCCATTATTGGTATAGCAGTTAAAATAACCTCCGTTAATTTTGTCTTCACATCGTGGAAGCCAGAAACTTAAAATATTGTTTGTCAATTCGTTTTGGTAAAATCCCAAGTAGGTACGACGCAAGCTTTTATTCATCTAAAAACCCCCTTTTTTTATTATAGTCCGTCCAAGGCGATATTACAATTATCATTTACATAAATGCTGCTATATCTGTAATTCATTAATTCCGGGTATTTCATTCATAATAGTGGTTTTATCGTATCCTTCGGTTAACAAAGGTTTTAACACATCTCTTTCGATGTTCCCGATGGTGGATACAATCAACCGACAATCTTTTCCGTCTATAATTGTTTGATCGCAACAAGCCGGAATCATACAAGACATTCCTTTTTTGACAGATATCACGTTGTCCTTCCATCGCACTTTTGCATCTCCATTGATGCAAGTAAACAAATAGAAGCGTTCATCATGGGTTTGTACAGTCACACCGGATTTCAAATGCCAATCCTCAACACAAAAATGTTTGGATGCGACTAAAATCTTACGGTCTGCCTCCGGTGTGGAAATTTTCAAGCCTCTATAGACTGCCCGTCGACCGGCATGTTTAAAATCGATCACGTCCAATGCCTTGTCGATATGCAAAGGTCTAAGCTTACCGTCTGCCCCTTTTCGATTATAATCAAAGACACGGTAGGTGGAATTGGAGTTTTGTTGTATTTCAATCAAGACAATACCGGCTCCGATGGCATGAACCAATCCTGCCGGGATATAGATGACATCTCCTTCTTTGACGTTTACAAAATTAAGGTATTGATCAAGATTACCTTGAGACAAACCTGTTAAGAACTGATCCTTATGTACATTTTTTTTGACATCAATAATCAGTTGGGCATCGGGAGCCGCCCATAAAATGTACCACATTTCATTTTTCCCGTTTTCTTGTTCGTGCAAAAGAGCATAAGAATCATCGGGATGAACTTGCACAGAGAGTTTGTTTTGCGCATCAATTAATTTCACTAGTAAAGGAAAATCAGTATGAATTTCCGATACTTTCGTTCCCATCATTTCTTTCGGATAACGGGTGATCAAATCGGCGAGGGTCTCCCCTTCAAATTCACCATTGACAACACGGCTAGGGCCGTCCGGATGACAGGATATTTCCCAACTTTCGGCGACAATACCCTCAGGAAGCTTTTTCCCCCATTGTTCAAGATTTCTCCCTCCCCAGATATAGTCTTTATACACATCACTAAAGATCAAAGGAACCATTGTATTCTCCCTCATCAAAAATATATTTTGAAAAATAAAAAACCGTATCCACATGGAATACAGTTTTTGGTGGGCGCTATAGGGCTCGAACCTATGACCCCCTGCTTGTAAGGCAGGTGCTCTCCCAGCTGAGCTAAGCGCCCTTTTTTTGGTGACCCATAGGGGATTCGAACCCCTGTTACCGCCGTGAGAGGGCGATGTCTTAACCGCTTGACCAATGGGCCATATAGTCAAGTGACCAAAAAAA
>CALCRE010000222.1 GCA_937894465.1 uncultured Clostridia bacterium | reverse complement strand
ATATCATATCAAAAGCAAGCAAAATCCTTCCTGTGTGGCAAACCATTTCAGATTGGATTTTGCTTGCTTTTGATATGATATGGGGTCGGTGAAATCGATTGTTCCGGGATGGTTGAGGGAATAGTTTTCCTTGATCCATAAGTTTATATCAATATGCCATTTTTGCTTCATGTTCTTGACATCATAACCGGTGATGCCATTTTCGATATAAATAATCAAACGATTCATATTACGAGAATCCATATAGGCTTGATCATTCCCCAAGTTTTTTTGCCACATTTGTTTTCCGTCGGATTCTCTAAATGCGGCTAATTTATATTTACCGTCATGATTCAAAAGAACAACCACGGCATCTTTGACGGTTACTAAATTATAGATGATATCTTCTGCTTCAATTTTCTTGGTCCATATTTTTCTACCGGTTTTATGATCGATACAATACAATTCGTGAGGTGAAAAATCTTTCAGGTTGACACCTACAAATATATGCTTTTCTTTTTTGCCGAAGGCATATTTAGATCCCATATAGCCGGCATATACCGACCATATTTCCTTACCGTTTTCTTTGTTTATGGCGGACAAATAGGAATGATCATGGTGCCCGCTGATTTCTCCGTCATGGTTTATGATGACAAGCTTGTTTTTCACTTCATCCACGACAAAATTTTGTATTTCTTCACCGGTATATACCCAATCGGGTTTGAAAGATCGGTCCCATAATGCCACCGGTTGGTATTCGGCGATGGTTTCATCATGTAAATTAATTTTATAATACTTGATTGTATTGTTTTTGTTTTGTGTTTTTAAATACAGAGGATAATCAATCGGTTTATAAACATAATTTAAGGACAGGGGTTTTATAATATCGTCAGGCAACCTGTAATGCAAATCCTTCCTTTGATCCTTAAAACGAAGGATTAGTTTGTAGTTTTTCCTCGAACCTGTAATTTCCACTAAAACACCTACCGGCGAAGGGTTGTCAATGGATTCTACATCTGTAAGCTCCAAAGAGAATGTTTTATCATTTTTATCCGATGTGTCAGATAACGTATCGAAAACCGGTGCCCTTTCATCAAGGACAGATATGACGCCTTGGTTGGACAATTGTCGGTTCTCATAAGGCAACTCTTTATTACCTCCTGAACAACCGGTTAAGATCATCATGGTTAAAAGTAGTATAAAAACCTTTTTCACATAAGACACATCCTTTTTAGTTATATGTATAATTTATCATATTTGTATTACATCCGCAATAAAGAACATAACTATTTCAAGAAATTACCGGTATACTTTTTCAATTTTGTCGTTTACAATAAAGACACCTTTTCAGGTGAACATAAAGCAAAACAGTTTTGCTTTGGAAAGGGAGACGGAATTTCCGTCGGTTCATGCAGATAGAAAGAGAAGAGAAAAGCATTGACCTCATTATGTCGGATCAATTCCGGCTGAAGTCGCTATTTAAATATGGCGGATAAAAATTAATGTGGAAGGTGGGTTTTAATGAAAAAAATAATTGGTATCATTTTGATGATGTTGATCATCGTTGCCCCGATTCAAATTTTGGCATCGTCGAATGATGTTGTATATGCAATGGATTATTGGTATAACAATAACGCCATTATGGAGGACGGGGCAATTATTAATCAAGATGGAAAAGTGATGGTTCCGGTGAAGGTATTTGCCGATTCTGTAGGAGCCACATCGAGTCTGGACAAAAGTCAAATGACTTATACTGTCACCAGGGGAAATGTTGAACTTGTATTCAATTTGAATGATAATACCGTTAAAGTAAACGGGAAGTATGTGTGGGCAAATGCTCCGACGAAAATCATCGGACAAAGGATTTATGCTCCCGCTACGTTCATGGCCAATAAATTCGGTATGAAAGCATATATCAATTATGCCAAGAACCGATATGAGGTTTATCCGACCGGAACAAACGGAGCCGTTGGTGTAAATGTTCAATCCGGTGACACGTTAAGCAAATTGTCTTCTTGGTATGATGTTTCCGTTGACTGGATCAAAAACCAAAACGGTCTTTTAAGTAACATGATTTATCCCGGTCAAACATTGATCATGGGCTATTACAACCAAAACTATTCATACAACTTAAATTCCCGAAATATTTTATAGTCTACAGTCCGTCAATTAATATTCGTTTG
>CALCRE010000221.1 GCA_937894465.1 uncultured Clostridia bacterium | reverse complement strand
TAGTCAACTAGGGCTTTTGCAAGCCCACTACCTTTAGGTGGTGGGTAGTTGACTTACCGGTTATTCTCCCTCCTAAAAAGTTTAAACATAATCTTTCATTGTTATGCTAAAACAAGGTAAAGCATGCCAGTATACACCCGATTAGGGTTATTCCCCAAAAAACATGTACCACTTTCACTTCATTCCAACCGGACAATTCAAAATGATGATGGAGAGGTGACATTTTAAAAACTCTTTTTCCGGTTCTTTTAAAATGGCTGACCTGTATAACAACCGAAAGGGATTCAGCGATATAGATTACACCGACGATTAATAAAATCCAGGGTATTTTCATCAGAATTGCCAAAGCGGTTATAGCACCGCCTAGGGCTAAAGATCCGGTATCACCCATAAAAACCTTGGCTGGATGTAAGTTATACACTAAGAATCCGATTAATCCCCCACTCAAAGCAGCATTAAAAATAATAGAGTATTCAAAACCAAGTATATTTTTAGCTGTTAAAACAAAAAACAACAAGACTAACAGCGAAACACCACTGCAAAGGCCGTCCACCCCGTCTGTCAAATTCACCGAATTGGTCATAAAATACAAAACCAAAATTAAAAACGGGTAGTATATCCAACCGGGTATTTGCACGCTGCGTGACATTTTAGTAAACGGAAGAATCATATCGGTACCCAAATCCATCACCATAATACAATAAATCACAAATCCGGTGGCTACCAGCAGTTGCAGTATTGTCTTTTGAAATGCACTTAAACCGTCTTTGCTTTTTTTCAACACTTTGATTAAATCATCTACTAAACCGATGGCACCGAATCCAAAAAACGCAAGGGCCAAGCCGATAATTTTAGGAAACCGATTTCCGTATAGTATCGTAAAGAATAATACAGGCAAATAGAAAATCAAACCACCGATGGTAGGTGTACCTGTTTTTTTTAGGTGGGTAGCCGGGCCGTCATCTCTTACCGTTTGACCGAACTTTAACTTTCTTAAAAGCGGAATTACAATGATTCCCCATAAAGTCGCCATGATAAACGACAAAACAAATACTACGGTATGGTATGAAAACTCCAATATTTGATCCACTTTACTTTTACCCCTTTTCCCACATTGCAGATATCGTTTGAACGCCCTCTTCCATTTTCATTCCCCTGGAGCCTTTCACCAAAACTGCATCATTGCTCTTGACCAATAAGGTTAACAAGTCATTCAACTGTTGATGGTTGTCGCACAGATAGATATTCCCGGCATTCATTCCCGCTCTTATGGCACCTTCCGAAATAAATTTCGCTTGTTCGCCCAATAGAATCATAAGGTCTATCCCATGCTCCACGCAAGATGAGCCAAGTTGACGGTGTGCATCCTCGGAAAAGCCCCCCATCTCAAGCATATCGCCCAAAACAACAACTTTTCTTCTGTTGTCTGTCAAGTCTCCAAGAACCGATAATGCCGCCTCAACAGACTCGGGACTTGCATTATAAGTGTCATTGATTACGATTCCTTCTCCGATTCTAATGATTTCCATTCTTTGTGATTTGTTTGTGAATCCACCGATCCCCTCGATGGCAGACATCGGCGAAACACCTAATTCATTTGCTGCGGCTAATGCCGCCAAGGAATTGTACACCATATGATACCCCGGAACATTCAATCGCACTTCATAATCCCGATTGTTCATTTTTATTTGGTACACAGGTTTCCCACTTTTGTACTTGTTTATATTAAACGCAGTATAATCATTCCCTTCTTCCGTTCCGAAGTAAATACTCTTAACAGGTAGAAAATCTTTCACACCTTTTAAAAGACCGTCATCACCATTCATAAGCAACAAACCGGATTCGGGATTCATTCCTTGTATGATTTCCATTTTAGCTTTCAAAATATTCTGTTTCGAACCTAATTTTCCGATGTGAGAAATGCCGATGTTGGAAATCACCGCAACATCCGGTTTGGCAAGAGAAGACAAATAGGCGATTTCACCGAAGCCGCTCATTCCCATTTCCACAACCGCATAATCATATGAGTCATCCAAGTTGATCAATGTTTTGGGCAAACCGATATGGTTATTGAAGTTTTTCTCCGGTGTCAATACTTTCTTGTCTTTTCCAAGGGCTAAACCGATCATTGTGACGGTGCTGGATTTTCCCACACTTCCCGTTACGGCAATCACCGGTTTTTTAAACATGGATCGGGTGTATTTAGCAAGATCACCCAGGGCCTTGACGGTATCGGATACTTTGATCACTGTCACGTTTTTTTCCGTTTGCACATCCTTTGACACGATTAAAACCGTCGCACCTAAGTCAACCGCTTGATTAATAAAGTCATGTCCGTCAAAATGTTCACCTTGAATGGCAACAAACAAATAACCCTCACGGACTTCCCTGCTGTCAGTAGCAACACCCATAATAACGGTTTCTTTGTTGCCACCGGTAGAACCGGCTACAGCCTTATTAATTTCTCCAACGGTTAACTTATACATAATCTTCCTCCTTTTAAGTTAGCCCCACTCCATTTTTCGTCACACTTCATACGTCTTATTCCAGGTACCCGCATAACGGGTTATTTCTCTATTATCAACCTTTTCTCCGTTATGGCGGTTTATCATATCTTTAACAGTTCACGTACAATTTCTCGCTCATCGTAATGATACTTTTTACCGTTACTTTCAATATAGTCCTCATGGCCTTTTCCGGCTAAGACAATCAAATCGTTTGGTAAAGCACTTTCCAGTGCGTATTTAATGGCCTCTGTTCTGTCGGTAATTTTAATATATTTACCTTTGGTTTTCAACATACCTTCTTCGATATCGTTGATGATGTTTTCCGGTTTCTCCGTACGGGGATTATCTGAAGTAATAACGGTAAAATCAGCATGGGTCCCTGCTATTTCTCCCATCATAGGTCTCATGGTTCTGTCACGGTCTCCGCCACATCCAAATAGACAAACCAATCTTCCGGGAACCAACTCCTTTAATTCGCTTAACAAATTTAACAAACTGTCCGGGCTGTGGGCATAATCGATCATAACAGTGCAATCTAAAGGCAAATCCAGTTTTTCCGTCCTACCTGGAACCGAAACCTCTGCCAAGCCTTTTGCAATAAACTCCGGATCAAAACCCCATAAATATGCTGTGGCTGCTGCAGCTAATCCGTTATAAACATTGTATTTACCGGGCATATTCACAGTCATTCTTTTTTTATAAGTGGGAGTATTAAAATCAAATTCCACCTTATCATAAAATTTAGTAATTCCGTCGGCAAAAAAGTCAGCTTTGTGATTGATTCCATAAGTATATATTTTGCATGTGGCTCCTGAAATCACATCTTGTGCATGAGCGTCATCCACATTAATCAATCCTTCTTTACATATGGAAAACAATTTAATCTTATTGGCCAAATAATCCTCAAAGCTTTCATGTTCCTTCGGTCCGATGTGTGCTCTGGATATATTATTGTAAACGCCAATATCAAAAAGCGTCCCATATACACGATGAAGCATCAATCCTTGGGATGAAACTTCCATGGCAACATATTGGGTGTCTTCATCTGCCATTTCATAAAAGGTTTTCTGCAATTGCAGGGACTCCGGTGTGGTTCTTCCCGTTTTACGCACCACATGATTGACAATGTTGGATATGGTCCCTATAATGCCGTATCTGACCCGAGCCGCTTCAAATATATATCTTAACATGTATACAATGGTGGTCTTCCCCTTGGTTCCCGTGATACCTGCTAACTTGAACTTCTCAAAAGGTTTGTCATAAAAGATACAAGCGGCATTAGCCAAAGCCTTTCTTGTATCCGATGTCTTGATCACAGTAACGGTAGACGGGACAGAAAGGTGTAATGATTTTTGCACAATCAAGGAATTACATCCTTTCTCAATAGCATCGGCGGCATATTGATGACCGTCGGTGACAGTACCGTCGATACAAACAAAAACATTGTCCTTCGTAACAAACCTCGAATCGTCACAGACTCCGGTTACCTCCCTGTCCTTGGCGCCGGATACAACTTCATATTCTAAGCCTGCCATCAATTTACTTAACAACATTTTCGAAAAACCTCCCCTTCCGCTAAAGATCGTTACTTTTTACTCCACTTTGTCCATATATCTGAATGATACTTCTATCACAGAACCTTTTTCAACTTTTTCTCCAGGAGACACACTCTGGAATATAGCATTCCCCGTTCCGCTGATCCTAATATTCAGACCTAACGCTTCTGCTGTCTCTGCTACGTCAAGCTCATCCAAATTCAAAAGGTTGGGCATAGTCACAGTTTCCACCGTCTCACGGCCTTCTTCGTACAACATGACCAATGATCCTTCCGGTACGGTAATATTTGGTAAGGGAGATTGCTTTGTCACAGCTTTGTTTTCATCCACACCTTGATTTAACAACGCCTTCAAACCATACTCCTTCAAAGTGCTCTTCGCTTGTGCAACGGTCATATTCCGAACATCGGGAACAACCACATCCTTTTTCACTTCGCCTTCTTCTCTTCTTTTGATTTTCAAATAGGTCAGAACATCTTCGGCAATTTCCCCGGCAACCGGTGCAGCAATTGTACCCCCGTAATAATACGGACCTTTGGGATTATCCAAAATTACCAATACGCAGATGACCGGATTATCAGCTGGAGCCATAGCAAGAAATGATGCGATATAATGTCCTTCTTCCGTTGTTTGGGATGTTCCGGTTTTACCTGCAACATTGTATCCAGCCACTTTGGCATTCCTTCCGGTTCCTTCGGAAACAACACCTTCCAGAATATCACGTATTCTTTCACAAGTTTCAACAGATACGACATCCCGAACAGCTTCGGTTTCATATTGCTTCACTATATTTCCGTCTTGGTCAGTCAATTCCTTCACAATTTTCGGTTTTAAAAGGGTTCCGCCGTTTGCAAGAGAACTGAATGCGGTAATCATTTGAATCGGCGTGACGGTAAAACGTTGTCCGAAGGAAGCCACAGACATATCTAATGCTGTGGGTTGGGTATGGAACAATCCCAATTGTTCTCCGGGCAAATCAATCCCGGTTTTTCTTCTAAAGCCGAAAGCAGATATATAGTTGTAGAATTTATCCACACCGATTTTTAATGCCAGGTTGACAAACACAGGGTTACAAGAATTATAGACTCCCTCTCTGAAGGTTTCTGTTCCATGAGGAGGTCTCTTCCAACAGTTCATTGTTTTTCCCAAGACAGTAACCGGTTGGCATACCACTGAATCGTGATCATGAACGACATTTTCTTCATAACCCATAGCAGTTGTAAAAGACTTAAACGTCGAGCCGGGTTCATAGGTATCCATAATGGTTTTATTACGCCATACAGTAGATCGTAATATTTCAGTATCTTCCGCAGTGGTACCCTTCCAAGTGCTTGCATCTTGACCCGGAGGGACTGCAAAGGGTTGATTCAAATCAAAATCCGGCTTGGAAACCATAGCCAGAATATCGGCATTCCTAGGATCCATAATAATTACCGATCCCCCGTCGATACAGTTATTATCCACCAATGCTTTTTCCAAAGCTTTATCCGCCATATATTGAATGGTTTCATCGATGGTCAAAACAACATTGAATCCATCTTGTGCATTAATTTTTGTTTCTGTAGAAAAAGGCAGTTCCAGCCCGTTGGCATCGATTTCAGACAGGATCTTTCCGGGAATCCCTTTCAAATATCGATCCATCACCGCTTCGATCCCCTCTAAACCTTGGTTGTCGGCCCCGGTAAAACCGATGACCTGGCTGGCCAAATTTTTCAAAGGATAATACCGTTTGGTGTCTTCATTAATATAAATACCTGATACTTTGTATTTCTTTAGCCAAGCTCGCAATTCGTCACCTTTCTCAATGTCGACTTTTCTGGCAATAATGATATATTGAACATTCTGATTGAGCTTGCTCAAAAGCTTTTCTTCATCCAAGTCAAACATCACTGCTAATTCAGAAGCGATGAATTCCAGGGATACATCAGAGGATTTAACAGTGATGGGACTTGCGGTAATGGTTTCAACCGACACTGAAACGGCAAGTTCCTTCCCGTTTCGGTCATAAATGGCTCCTCTGGCAGGACTGATAAACCGATCGGCGTTTTGTTGCTCGTATGCCGCTTGTCGTAACCCGTCCCCCTTTACCACCTGTAACCAAAACAGCCGCCCACACAGTAATAAAACTGTAAATGCAAAAAAGCCCAAGATCCATAAGGTTCTGGTTTTCATGACGTTTATATTATTTTTATTGACTTTTAATCTTGTCTTTGTTCCACCTTTGGTTTTCTTTGCTTTTTTATTTCTCACGTTTATATCCTCTCCCGCCAAGTGCTATTTATATATATACACAACTTGTACATAATATGACAACACCTGATCCGGTTATTTCAGATTAAGGAACAGACGTATTTTGTCAATCACCAATGTCACCGGGTCATGGTTCTCTTGTTCACGTTCTAGAATATAGTCATTCGCGACCACTTTAGCGTCCTCTCTGTCTATGTTAAAATATGCGACATGATCTCCGTCTGCCTTAATCATGCCTAAATCGTTTACAGCACGATCATAAATTGCCGATAAGCTTGTCTTTTCCTTAAGTTGCACATTCAAAGCTGAGTTTTGGGCTACAATGCGCTCGTATTGACGGTTCATATCAGCAATCTTGTAGTTTAAATTCAATATCATACCGTATCGTACCATAACAAACATAATAATGGCAAAACCAATCAATGTGACAAATATGACTTTTCGTTTGTTTTTTTGAAACCTTTTAATGCGTACTTTTTTTCTATGAATCCTGTTAATGATATAGGGATCTTCTTCTTCCACCCTTTTTCTAGCAGTTGAACCGTAAACATATTCATAACCGTTCATACAAAATACCACCTTTACTCTCAATAAATGACTATATCCATTCCAATACACGTAATTTCGCACTTCTTGCCCTGGGATTGGCTTCTATTTCGTCCTCAGAAGGCACAACCGGTTTATTTGTAATAATTCGCCCTGTAGGTGTCTTACCGCATACACACTTCGGGAATCCGGGAGGGCACGTGCAGGGTTGTTGAAATTCTTTGAATTTCGTCTTCACAATCCGATCTTCCAGTGAATGAAATGTTATTACTGCCGCACGTCCTCCCGGCAATAAAATTTCGTCCAATTGATCCAACAACGTTGACAACTCGTCTAATTCTTTGTTCACAGCAATGCGTAAGCCTTGAAAGGTTCTCTTAGCCGGGTGCTGTTTTTCCCTTCTTGCCTTTGCCGGGATTGCCGCTGTAATGACATTGACCAATTCTTGTGTGGTCTCTATCTTTGCTTTTTGTCGTTGAGCAACGATAAACTGTGCAATCCGCTTCCACCAGCGCTCCTCGCCATAATCCCTTATTATTGCTTCCAATTCCGTCACATCCGCTTCATTGACGATGTCATAAGCGCTCATAACGGGTTCATCCGCCCCCATCCTCATGTCCAGCTTACTGTCCGTCATATAGCCAAAACCTCTTTCGGCACGATCCAGCTGGTAGGATGAAACACCGATGTCTAATAAAATACCGTTTACTTTACCGAGTTTCAACTGCTTTAATAATTCAGCTGTTTCGGAATACTTTCCCTTGACCACCGTAAATTCACCTTGGGTTTCCACCTTTGCCAAACGATCTTGTGCTACGGCAATCGCTTCAGAATCCCTGTCAATGGCGATCAGCCTTCCACCTTTCCCTAACCGGGAAAGAATTCCGGAGGCATGTCCGGCTCCACCTACCGTTCCATCTACGTAGATACCGTCTTTTTTTATATTTAACAGATCCATGCACTCATCTGCCATAATCGGTTTATGATTGAATTCCATTGCTTACCCTTCTTACAACATTGTCATCAAAATCCCATTTCGGCCATTTGAACCGCTATATTTTCCATGTTGCCCAAATTCTTTTCCATAAATTCGTTATATGCAACGGTATCCCAAATTTCTACCGTGTTGATGGCACCGATGATGGTCAAATCCTTATCTAAACCTGCATACTCTCTCAAGTTTTGAGGAACCAATATTCTGCCTTGCTTATCCAATTCACAGGTGGTGGCGCCTGCTGAAAAGAACCTTCTATAAAATCTGGAATTATAGTCGGCAATGGACAGCTTCTCCAACTTTCTTTCGAGCTCCGACCAATCCTCCAAGGGGTAAAGAACCAAACATTTATCCAAGCCTTTGGTTAATATAAATTGTTCACCAAGACCTTCGCGATACTTGACGGGTATAATCACCCGTCCTTTGATATCCATGGAATGGCTGTATTCACCATTGAATCCCGGCATACCTTGTTCCCCATCTTTGCATCATTTGGGATTTGTATTCACATTCTGTCCTTTTCACCCACAAACCCCCACTTGCATTTATTTTAGAACATATAAATAAATAATTCAAGCCCTTTTTCGAATAAAAAAGAAATCATGCAAGATCAACCGCATCATACTCCTGCTTAAAAGCATAAAAAAACACCATATGGCTGTATGTTGTTTTGAGAACTCGCTACATATGGTGTTCAATATCTATAAAATTATTTTTTAGTTATTTATTTTTTATTTCAAAATTTAATGAAATGTTTTTATATCCCCGGTTTTTCAAACATTCCGTCGCTTCTTCGCAAAGAAATGCTTAAAACAATTCCCATGGCAATAAAATTCGTAATCATAGCACTTCCTCCGGCACTGACAAATGGTAAAGGGATTCCGGTAATAGGCAATAAACCGATATTCATCCCCACATTTTGAAGAAAGTGATACAGATAAATCCCTCCGATCCCCGATGCGACAAAAGTTCCGTACAAATCCTCTGCAGTGGCAGCGATATAGAAGATACGAATGATGAGAACGGTAAACAACACCAATAAAACTCCAACCCCCACAAATCCCATTTCTTCTCCTATAACCGAAAAAATAAAATCCGATTCTTTAATGGGAATACCGTTGTTTTGTGTTTGAATTCCTTTGAACAACCCTTGGCCGAACCATTGTCCCGAGCTGATGGCCGTTTTGGCTTTATTGATTTGATATAAATCATCAGCGGTTTGTAGTTCCGGTTGAAAGATCGAAAGAATTCGATTTTTTTGATAGGGTTTTAAAATGAATCTCCAAGCAATTGGAATCGAAGCACCGATTATGCCTCCTCCGATCAAAATAAATCTTGCTTTTATCCCGTACACGAACAACATGATGATAAAGCTCACTACAAACGCCAGAGCTGTTCCCGCATCCGGTTCCTTGAAAATCAGCCCTACAGGAATCACTGCAAAAATCATCAACATGATAAAATATTTGGCCTTATTTTCAACTGTGGATAGTTTTTCAAAGATAAGAGCGATTAGTAACACATACATGATTTTAGCAATTTCGGAAGGTTGGAATTTAAACAAACCCGGAATACTTAACCAACTGCCCGCTCCCACTTCATCGGAACCTGATCCGACGAAAAACACTGCCAATAACATAAGAACGCTTGCCCCGTACAAGTACAGGGCAAATGTTTTGTAGATCCTATAATCAATGAAGTTTAAAAACAAAGCGATGACCGTACCGGCAACCGCCATATATATTTGGGTTTTGTAAATTCCCGCACCGTATTTCATGCTGTAAGTGGCGCTTTTAAGGGATACCAAACCGAATGCAGTGATGGCGATCACTGTGAAAAACAGAATATAATCAAATTTCCGTAGGTGGTCAATACTCCTAACCTTTGCTACCAACTGCATTTTTTACAATCTTTCCTTTTACCATAGTGAATTGGACGTTGATGTCCCCGTCAAACATGACAATATCGGCATCTTTACCAGGTATCAAGCTTCCTTTGTCTTTTTCAATACCCATAATCCGTGCCGGTGTTGTGGTCATCATTCGTACTGCATCTGTAATAGGAGCATCGGCAAGTTGAATCATGTTGCGAACCAAACGGTCGGTGGTGGCTACACTACCGGCAAATGCACTGCGATCAGGCAATTTTGCAACTCCGTCTTCTATGATTACATCGATGCCGTTTTTGGTGCTGCCCAAGACAGAAGGTCCTTCCGGCATCCCGGCACCTCTCATGGAGTCGGTAACCAATGCAATATTCGAAGGTCCTTTGAATTTGTAGATCAATTTTAATAGACTAGCAGGCAAATGACTTCCGTCGGCAATGATTTCCACGGTCATATCATCTATCAAAAATGCACTTTCCACCACACCTGCATAACGATATGCATTGATTCTGCGAACCATGGACATTCCGGAATACAAGTGAGTTACGTGGGTAAATCCGTTTTCATAAGCTTCAAGTACTTGGGAATATACTGCGTTCGAGTGGGCAATCGCCGGCAATATCCCTGCCTTCGAGAGAATGCGACCTACTGCCATAGCCCCGTTTAACTCCGGTGCTAAACTCCACCGTTTGATGTCGTCGGTCCAGCTTAATATTTCTTCAACTTCTTCAACACTTGGATCCTTAATATATTTTGGATCCTGAGCACCTTTTTGTTCCATGCTGAAATATGGACCTTCCAAATGGAATCCTACAAAATCAGCGCCATTGTGATTTGAATTCTTGGCTGATTTAAAAACTGAAAAAGTGTTTTTCAATTCATCATTGGAACTTGACAATGTGGTGGGTATGATGGATGTGGTTCCGTGCTGTGCATGCCTTTCGGAAGCTTTGATATAGGCGTCCACTGTTCCATCCATAAAATCTGCATCTCCCCCGCCATGGGTATGAATGTCGATGAATCCCGGAGATATATATAAACCTTTTGCATCTATTTCAACAAAATCATCGGATTGGATGTTCTCATTCCCGACATAGCTGATTTTTCCCCCGTCAACAATGACACAGCCGTCATTGATGATTTTATACGGTGTAATTACTTTACCGTTATAAATCTTATATTTTTTCATCTTCGTTAATACTCCTCACTTTTTAGTTATAATTTTAGTTAATTGTTAAACCCCATAACCCGCTAGTATCTAGCGTTTTGAG
>CALCRE010000220.1 GCA_937894465.1 uncultured Clostridia bacterium | reverse complement strand
TCCATTAAATAACATGGTTTTAGTGATTGTTTTTAATCTTTTTTTCTGATATATTATCCTTTATCACCAAATACTTTAGCCTTTACACTAAACAGGATAATATTTATATATATGAAAAAACTCTCCTTATTAATTGCGACACTTTTAACCGTCATGACATTATCACCGCTTAACATAATGGTCATAAATGCGAAAGCGGTCGGTTCAACCGGAATCATTTCGCTTGAACAAAATATCATTAAAACCGAGCAACATGTACTTCCGATTCTTATGTATCACTCGATCAGCGACCACCCCATAGGATTGGAGTACTTATCGGTGAGAAGTTGTGATTTTAACAGCCAAATGAAGTACCTTATGGAAAACAACTATACTCCTTTGGACCTAAATCAAATTCATCTTGCCCGCTATTACAAAAAACCAATTATCATTACATTCGATGACGGGTATCGGGACAACTATCTTGTAGCCTATTCCATTTTAAAAGAATACGGGTTCAAAGCAACCATAATGTTGATCGTCAACAACATAAATCGGAGCGGTTATATGAGCCAAGCTCAAATAAAAAAAATGTCCGATCTGATATCTTTTCAATGCCATACCGCAAGTCATTGCGATTTGTATAAAACACCCGAGAAGGATTATTACAAAGAATACATCACGTCCAAGTCAAACCTTGAAGCTATCGCGGGAAAACCGGTTTATGCATTGTCCTACCCCTTTGGGAGATACAATGACTCATTAATCCGCTTGTTATCCGAGCATTACCAAGTTGCATTATGCTCCAACCCCGGATTTTACAATGAAAAAGACGGACCCTATAAATTAAGGCGTATCACCATTCGCCGCGAAGACACATTAGAAGACTTTATAAATAAAATAGAACCATAATACGCTTGACGACTTGTTCCGCATTGGCTTATACTGGTAATGGAGCTTGCCGCTCATAACAAAAATAGGCAAAAAACTATCGGAGGGGAGAAACCCATGGAAAAAAACATAACGGTAGTCGATCAAAATAATTGTCATTACGGAACAACTTACCCGAAGCGTGCAGAAGGACTTGTAAAAAAAGGCCGGGCACAATACATAGGTGAAAACACAATCATGCTTTTCTGTCTGTATGAGCCTTCTGCAAATATTAATGAGAGGCCGGATCAAATTATGAATCAAAAAGAACAGATTAATGAAAAATCTTTTATAGAACAGCAAATAGAGAAACTTATGAATTTTCTTATGACTGAAAAAAGTGAAGACGGAACCTCGATTCTAAGCAGAGAATCAAATTCAAACTTACTAATACGTTTGACGGATTTACTTACGATGTGTGTAACCGCTTCAAAGCCTGACTTGAATGGTGTGAAATTAAAAGCACTCGGTGTTGTAGAGAAAGTTGCAGAAAATGAATCGCTGGATATTAGGACAAAAACGCACCTTACCACTCAAATACGCATTATGGTCGAAAGCGTTGTAGATGAAGAGCTAGATGAGCAGTTAGATGAAGATTAAATGAAATATTGCACTATAACAGCAGGAGTAACAGCCCTGCTGTTTTTTATCGGGTTAATTCCTTGTACAGCTCCATTAACCATACAAATTTTTCTTGATCCCCCCCATGGTCGGGGTGATATTCTTTGGCCAATTCACGAAATTTTGTTTTTATTGCATATTGATCAGCATCATAAGGCAGTCCCAATAGTTCAAGCTTATTGGTATCCTTTACAAAAGTCCTGCTCAAAGCATTTTCTGCATAGTATTGCTCATAGACTTTGAAGAAAAACTCATTGATCACTTTTATGTAATCCTCTTTGCTTAAAGATGCCAACATGTCTAACGTATATTTGCCTATTCCGGGTTTATTGGAATTTATGTTAAAAAACTCATCCCAAACAATTCGGATTCGGGAATCATCCGGTGCTTTATCCCGGTTAAATCGAATTTTAAATTCTACCTTTTTCAGTTTCCTGACTTTGCGTTTTATTTCATCCTGAAAATATGAATTTGTCATATGAATTCATCACCTGTCCTTATTAAGATTTGGCATCAGCTGCCTCTTCCCTATCGGGTAACAGTTTCTTTGGTAATTCTATAAAGTATACCATTAGTCTTTACAGTATGCCAACATTTTTATATTTTCCGTCAAATTTATTGACTTTCAATGATATCAATGGTATGTTTATTCTAGAACAAATGTTCCTGATCCGGTCAACCGGACTTCATAAGAAAGGCAGGTCATACAACAAGCTTATGACAAACATACACATACCGCAGGAGTTGAATAACATCGATAAGCTCCTTATGATGGAGGAAGATGCTAAGTATGAAGTGACCAATGATTTGGATGCCGAATGTACTGCCGTTTTTTGTGCTAATGATATTAAAGGACAGCATCAACCGCCTAAAATTCCTAAGATGTTTCTGGCAAGCAAATGTATTTTCAATTGTGCCTATTGCGGGTGTCGTTGTAGTCGTGAAGAACGACCTAATTATTGCAACTCGCCGAAGGAATTAGCTCAATTGTCGGTCAATGCAGCGAAAAATAACGGACACGGTGTGTTTGTCACCTCGGCGATATACAAGAATGCTGACTATACTCAAGAATTATTGGCTGAATGTGTGCGCATCATGCGCGAGGATTTAGGTTACAAGGATTTCATCCATGCCAAAATCATGCCGGGAGCTGACCCAATGTTAATTGCAAAAACCGGACAATATGCAAATCGCCTTAGCGTCAATATTGAAGTTGCTCACAGTTCAGGATATCAACGGATTGCAAAGCAAAAGAACAAAAGCAATATCATGACACCTATGAGTGATATTGCTCAACAGATAATCGAGGCAAAATATGAAAAAAGAGATTTCGCAACATCTCAGACAACACAACTGATGGCAGGCAGCATGAATGAAGATGATCGAACCATAATAATTTTATCTAAGGCCTTATATAAAAAATATCATCTAAAAAGAATATACTATACTGCTTTCCATTACACACATCCGGCAAAAGGATATGAGAACGAGAACCTTTCCTTTACCGAAACACCACGGTGGCGTATGACAAGATTGTATCAAGCCGACAGACTTTTGCAGCTGTATCATTTTACACCGGATGATTTGACGCCCGAGTCACATCCGTTTTTGGAACCTGATATCGATCCCAAAGCCGCTTGGGCGCTTCGTCATTTACAGATGTACCCGGTGGAAGTGAATAAAGCTGATTTTGAAACCTTACTTCGCGTTCCCGGGATCGGTATCACTTACGCCAAAAGAATCATAGAAGCACGAAGGCATTGCATTGTCACCCATGACCTGTTAAGGAAAATGCGAATTCCGCTGAAACGGTGCATTTACTTTATTACTTGTAATGGACGATATAAAGGAGAAAATATATTATCATCCTCCCCTGAATTGCGTAACCGTCTTGCTCAAGATCCGGATTAATAATTCATGAATGCCACTCATTCAGCTTGGATCAAGTAATACATACTGGGAAATTCATTACCAAGTGCAAAACTCAACACTCCGTTTTCATATCGGGTGGGCACAACTCCAACAAAGAATCCTTCTGCATTCACAGCCCATACCCTTAAATCATTATGATGGGTTTTCAAATGTATATCCGCTTCAATGACTTCAATTAAAACCGGTGGTTTGCCGTAATCAAGCATCTTGTCACCTTCGAATTTCGCATCTGTATTCATTGCTCTGCCTACAGATGTCAATAAAATATTCTTGCTGTGTTCAATCGCATCGTTTGTCAAAGAACTCATAGCAATTACAGCAAAGTCTGTTTTGGAAGATATGGTTAACCCCCTAAGCTCTACCGGTGAATTTTTTTGCAGAAATCCATATGCACATTTTGTTTTGGGAGAATCGATAATTCCGAAATTTTTATCCCAACTTCTATACATTTCTCCTGTATCAGAGCGCACTTCACCTTTACTCTCATCCACCAATATTTCTTTTTCCGATACAACCGACATTTCCGTTTTATCACTATAACAAGCACCAATTTGTGACATTTCCGCCGATAGTCTGAATGCAGGTTTCATAGCGGTAGATAAAGTATCCACTTTAATCGCTATTTTGTTTGGTGACGTAGATACATCTTTGCGTCTTGTAATTAGAGCAGCATGATAAAAGAGGCCGAATTTTGCAGGGTCGTTCCATGTGCTGAAAATGCCTTCCCTATAAGGTACTCCCCCGATGGAGGATGAAGAGGCTTCTTTGCCCAGTATATTCTTGGACTCAATACGGGTGCCGTATGCATAAGTATGGATGGCGAAACCAGACCAACCTTGAAGCGCGCCTACGGCAGCAAAAAGCAACGGACTTTCCGCTCTATATTCATTTGGCCAAGGCATATCCCACTCGGAAACAAAAAAAGGTTTGTCAAATACTCTCATAAGGGATAAAGTTCCGAAAACACGTTCAGATAATTGGGTCATCGCTTTGTTCATACAGTATTTTTCTTTTTCACCCCATTTCCAATCATAGAAATAGACATGATTGTCACAGAAGTCAGTAACTGTTTGAGCTTTGCAATTGGCACTGTTTATGGTGTGATTTGTTCCTGTTATGGGGATCTTCACACCAATTTCCCTCATATATTCGATCATTTCTAAGTAATACTTTTGTTGCAAATTAACTTTAAAATCAATGAGTACAGCATCTTTTCCATTAATGTCACAGTGTTCCCAATCGAAAATCATGTTCTTTTCTTTCAGCCATTCACTAAACAATAATCGAAATTCATGATCATATGGTTTTACGGAAATATTATTAAACAAAGTACTTTCATTGACTACCTCGCACATCACAAAAACCGGATCATCCTTGTAAGCAAGACCGGTAAAGGGATTCACATGTGTCCAATAATCATATGCAGCTTTTTTCTGTAATTCGATCATCCTTCTGTTATAGCCTGAGTAAGGCTTTGCTGCATCTTTGAGTTCAAAAGCATTCTCAACATCATCATCAGCCTTGAATTTTCGATAGGTAAATATGTCGAGATAACAGTATATACCTTCTTTTTTTAGACAGAAAATGAGGTAATCCAGTCTCTTTAGACTCTCCGGATCAAACGTTAATGTGTTGCCTTTTCTTTGTCCTTTGGTGAATTGATAAATGTTCGGTGTGTTCCATTCTGAGTCGAGTTGGTGAAAACGAACCAGATTCACACCGATCTTTGAAAGACGTTTAGCTACCTTTTCAGCATATTCAAATTCAGGAAAGTTTGCTCCTCCGTTAAAGTTAGTTCCCCAAAAGAAAGCTTCTGTTCCGTCCTCAAAAACAAACCGATCGCCTTCGGCTTTTAAAAAGCCGTGTTTGCCTGCAGGTTTCTCATCCTCATACACAAACGATAAATCGATGGGTACATCATCTGCATATGCCGGAAAAGGAATGGTTCTGGTCATAATAGTAACCCGGTTTTCCTGCTGATTAAAAGAAAAACCGGGTGCCACCGCCTTTCTATCTGTTTTAAAGTTTTATTTAGTTGTCATGACAACCACTTCATAATCATTGAGTTGAGATAACGTAAAGCTCAATTCGTTCTCTTTTATCAAAGGTTCCAGTACTTTTCCGCCTCTGATTGCACTAACGGACAAGCCATCAGGAACTTGCACACAGATATGAATGTTTTGTAAAGGCACAATTCGGTTCATAGGCCTGGTCATTTCCCCGGTTAAATTTATCAGGTGCAATAAGTAACGGTCCTCTTGTTTGCGCAAAACCATTTCCACGGAACCTAAGCAATCTGTTTCCACCATTGGCGAAGCATAATAGGACACAATGTTTCGAATCATCTTAGAAAAATCCGGATGAGAGCGGTCAGCATAACAAATGCCAATATTACCGGTGAAGTAAACACTATTCCCTTTTCCGCATTGATTCAAAATAATCCCCGGGAATCCTTTGTCCGGCAAAGCGGTGTAAACACTGGTCATAGGATCTAACGAAACGGATACAACTTGCGATTGTTCTGTCGGTATACACTTTACACTGAGCAATGGGTTCGGTAAAACTTCAGGCTTTATATCCTTAAACAACCAATCACAATCACTCCTTCTTTGATAAGCCGTTCCGTTAGACGGATATTTCACCAAACCTTCAACGCTTTCAACACCTTGGAGTTCCGAAAGTTTTGGTTCTGTTGAGAATCGGCCTTGCTCGTCATAAAAACCGGTGTCAAATGTCGAGCACAGGTTTCCGCCGGCTTTGACGTACCTCTTTAACGCTTCTGCTGTTTGGTCACTCAGGCAAGCACAATTCGGAAGTATGATTAAACGGTATTTTTCAAGATTCTCTAGCACAGATATCTCATCTATGATATCAAATTGGATATGCTCACGTGCGAGCATGTCATAAAAGCTCATCAACTCAGTGTAGTGATCACCACGCTCTTTGAAGCTTGCAGCTTTTTCAGCTGTAAAGTCACTCTGCTCTACACTTGAAGAATAGTTGTTAGCCGTCTCTTGAGACCACAGCAATGCAACGTTTGCCACAGAATTTGATTGTTGAAAAAGATCTTTATGTTCAGCGACGAAACGATTGAATCCGATTGATGCTTTGCTACCTTCCGAATCTTTAAATTGTGAAGCAGACCCGCTCATGCCATACCATACATTTGCTCCGTTTGCAAAAGATTGGGCATATAAAATGGTTGTTTCGACAGGATTATGCATGTAATAGGCCAAAGCTGATTGATTTCCCAATACAAAAGTAACCCTCGGCTTGCCCTTTGCCACCGTTTCAAGATGCTTTGCTTTGGAACTGACTGCCCATAGTGATGTTTTATGGTCTGCACGAATAAAGCCACCCTCGGCACCGAGCATATCTACATACGGCTCAACCTTTCTACTGTTGCTACCCGTAATGTCCGGTCGTAGCGCTGAATTGTTCAGATATAGAAGGATATTGGGATTTATGCTTTTTACAATTTTATTAGTCTTTTTTATGTATTCGGTCACCGAATCCACCCTCATGGTTTGTAGCTCCATATGAGTGGCATCATAGATGGATTTTCCAAACCGTTCTTTAAATATCTTTTGGCATGTATCACAATAACATCCTACTTCCCTCATTACAGGTCCGTCTAAAAAGATACCGTCTATGTCATGCTTGCACAATTGCTCTATATTTTTGGCAAAATCATCAAACCAACCGCCGTTAACACAATTAAGAGCATATATGTTATATGCGGGAATCGGCGTGCCATCCCGTTTTAATTGTTGCCAATCCGGATGCTCCTTTATAATATCCGGTGTCAAGCAATGAGTATTGTAATAAATAATTTCTCGAATATTCAACTTTCTTGACTGTTGTAAATATTCATCGAGTTTTTTGCCATGTGCTTCCTCGTTGTAGTAAGCCATATGGCCTTTTGCGGTTAAGTGCAAAAGCTGTTCTGTGTTAAATCCTGCTTTTGCTACATACTCGTTAAGTGTCCAACTGTCGTCATCTTCAAATTTACATTGAACGGCCGATATGAGAAGTGGCTCGTTATACCACCATTTCATTATATAAACCCCCTTAAATGGTAGGGACGCATCTCATCCGATTCTATGTGAATTAAGTTGAGATGCGTCCCCTTGAATTTTATTTTTCTAAAAGTTTCAGTGCATTTTCACGGCAAATTTTGTTATATGCTGTTTGCGATATGTGCCCGCCTTCTACAGCTTCATCTAAAAAGCCGGATAACTTCATGACATTATGTATTGCACAAAAATCAATACCGAAATATAGTTTATCTTGGAATTCTTCAAGAAATTGATATCCGAATTCCGGATCTCGCATAATGGCATTTCCGCCTGAGCCTGCGGACAAATCTCCGTGCATATTAGGGTATTTTCGTAAAAGCTCCACTGTTCGCCCCCCGGAGGTCACTTTACCTGTCGGGTAACCGCCTCGTTGTGCCTCAGTAACATCTCCGCTCATTTCCGCCCACCATTTTTGTGAATGTCCAATAAACAATAAATTCGGAAATTTATTTAATGCTTTTTCCAAGCGTGGAAACCCGAAATCGTCAACAATCCCATAATCTCCGCCTCCGAGCCTACCCATATGGAACAATAAAGGCATTTCGCATTTTTCACAATGGTAAAACAAGTTTTCCATATAAGGGTCGTCAAAATACATATTTGTCGTAACTTCTCCTACACCTTTGGCACCTTTGGATTTAAAATATTCCAAATAGACTGAAAGGTTCGCATTAGGCCGATAAGATCCCCATCTCGGATCAATATTGCAAAACCACCAGCCGATGGTGTCCGGACGGGTTTCAACCAACAAACGAGCTTCCTTGTTGGTCAGCAGGTCACATTCACATTCAGGTGAAGCGATTGGTAATTGTACACCTTTTTCTACGCCTATTTCATCATATTTCATACGAAGTTCATCAGGCACCAGAAAGTGGTCGCCATCTAATCTTGGATACTCACGTGAAGGAATTGCATGAGCATGTAAATCGATTTTGGGTATAATCATATAAAATACCTCCTTTATTGCATATGTAGAGTTACTTGAATCACAAACGGTACGGGTCATAAATGTTACCATTTGCAATTACCATTTTAGCATAAACAATGATTGTATGGTATCCATTTTCTATTGATTCATTTTTTAAAAAACTGCGTTTAAGCTGTTCTATTCTAACTAAATCGGGTTTATTCGCAATCTTTCTGCAATAATTAACATAATTTAACCTTGAAAATGATTTTCGCTATCTGTATAATTAGGAAAGGTGTCGAAAAAGATATAAATACTATATATTATACTATTTTATACACTTGCGTTTATTATAACGACTTGTGTAAACGGTATCATTATTAAATTAAATTTTTAAAAGGGATGGATTATATGAAAGCTACAGGAATTGTTAGAAAAGTTGATGAATTAGGAAGAGTTGTTCTTCCGATGGAATTAAGAAAAACATTTGATATAAAAATCAAGGATGCTATGGAAATTTACGTTGATGACGAATCAATCATTCTAAAGAAGTATGAGCCTGCATGCATTTTCTGCGGCAATGCAAATGATGTTGTAAACTACTCCGGGAAGAACATATGCAAAGAATGCGTTGAAAAGTTGGCTGAAGCAGCAAAGAAATAAAAATTAGAAAAACACGTATACATAACTTAACAGGAAATATTCTGCTTTTATTTAGAGAGCATTATCCTGTTAAAAAATTTACATCGACACTTGCTACCGACGCATCCGGTCGGATCACAACAAGACCTTTGGTAACGACCTGAAGGTCTTGTTTTTTATTATTTGTAAAATCCTTCTTTACATGATGTAAACCATATTATAATATGAGAGAGTAATCAGTTCGATATTTTATTCTATTAACGGAGTATACCATGAACGGAAAAGATAAGATGCTAGCCGCCCTGTCCAAAGAAGGAACCCCTGAGATCCCCGCAGTGATTTGTTATGAAGGGATTTTTATAAGAGATCACTGGGATGAATTGAGTTCATATCCTTGGTGGTATCAGTTTGAAACTGATATAGATAAGCAGATAAGTTGGCGTCATGAAGTCATGGAAAGAATCGATCAGGATTGGACATCATTGCCAACCTTTTATTCGAACGAAGAACAATCTCAAACCAGAATTGAGCTGTGTAATGATGAAGTTTACTTAGTAAACAGCATAACTTCCACAAATAGAAAGCTGACTAAGCCTCATAAAAGTGGCTGGAACCCGAACGGTGGTGTCCAATCATTAAAACCAAAAAACATCATTCAAACAAAAGATGATATCGACCAATTGATCTATCCTGTGGATCTTACATATCCGGAACGGTTTGCGAAAGAAGGAAGGAACAGCTTGTCAAAGCTCTTGTTAAAAAACTCAGGTAGTTCCCTCTTTCCTATTGTGCATATCAGTTCACCTTTATGGTATTGTTATCAAATATGGGGGTTTGAAGGGATGATGCTTGCTTTGGCCGATCACCTGGAATTGATCCGATATGCATGTGAAAAGTTCCTGGAACAACGTTTCGTTGACATAAAAATCGCCAAGGCTCTTGGTGCCCAAGGAATATGGGTGGAAGAGTGTTTTACAGACATGATTAGTCCCGAACACTTCAAAGAAATTAATGTTCCGTTGATCACACAAATGACGGAGGCAATCCGTGCTGAAGGCATGAGCAGTATCTATTACTATTGCGGGAATCCTGCTGACAGGCTTGATTTAATCCTTTCATGCCAAGCAGACGCCATATCTTTGGAAGAGAGCAAAAAAGGCTTTCATATCGACATTGATGATGTGGTGGATTATGTGTCCGGACGGTGTACGGTGCTTGGTAACTTGGATACTTATGACGTCTTGGAAAAGGGTACTCCCGAGCAATTGGAACATGAAGTTAAAAGACAAATTAAAGCCGGGAAAAGAAATCACGGTCGGTTTATCATGAGCTTAGGCAGTCCCGTTACCCCGGATACCTCTGTATCGAGAGTCCGCTTATATTGTGACATGGTTCACGAACTAGGAAAGAATGCTTGAAAAGCTGTCGGTATTGAGTAGATGCCACGGATCTCCTCATCCGTAACCCATTTCCAATCAGATAAGTTTCCTTCTCCTTCAACTGAAATTGAGTAACCTTTCATAACCCATTCGATATGGGTAAATATGTGCCTTGCGTTTTTCATGGTTGTGATATCTGTAACAGTGAAACCTAATTGCTCTAAAATCAAAACACATTGTTCTTTTGATAAAAAACCTTCATAATTAGGTAGCTCCCAAAGGTTTGCCAGTAACCCCTTGCTTTCTCTTTTCCGAATAGCCATTCTTCCATTCCACCATACAGTTAAAATGGTCTTTTCTAGCATTTTTCGTTCCTTTTTATCACTTTTCACAGGGATTGTTGAAACAAGCCCTTTTGAATATGCCTTACAGAATTCTTTTACAGGGCATTCATTGCATTTGGGTGTTCCATTCGGCAAGCAAATTCCGGCCCCTAGATCCATAAGCGCTTGATTGAAATCCCCGGCATTATTAGTGGGAATTAATGTTATTACAAGCTCTTCAATTCGCTTTTTTACCTCCGGGTTTCGAATATTGCCTTGATCAGCATTTACGCGTGCCATAACACGAAGAACATTTCCATCAACAGCCGGAACCGGTATATTAAATGCAATAGAAGCAATGGCACCTGCCGTGTACGCACCGATTCCCGGTAATGACTTTAATTCATTTATACTAACCGGTAAATGACCGTTATATTCTTTGACAATGGCTTGTGCTGCTTTTTTTAAGTATGTTGCTCTCCGATAGTATCCAAGTCCTTGCCACAACTTGAACAGCCTTTCATCTTCCACTTCTGCAAGGCTTTCAACCGATGGAATTTCATCAACAAACCGATTGAAGTATGGTATGACCGTTTCAACTCTTGTTTGCTGAAGCATGGCTTCGGATATCCAAACCTTATACGGGCTCGGATCACTTCGCCATGGTAATTCCCTTGCTTTTTGTCTGTACCAGTTCAATAACTGATTTTGAAATTTGTTTATATAGTTCATTCTGTGATTATATATCACAAGGGGACGCATCTCAACTCTTTTTCCATGACGGGATGAGATGCGTCCCTTCCTTTTTCGACAAAGAACCTCAATCTTCATCAGGATTGTAACATCGGCTCTAAAAGCTCTAAACTTGTTGTATACTTGCGGTATACATTTTCAATATTTTTTCTGATGGAGGCAACCAAATTGGCAAGATCAGCACGAAAAATAAACCCTGAGGCCACCCACCATATTATGTGCAGGAGCATCAGCGAGATTAACTTGTTCAGAGATGATGAAGATAAAAGAGAATACCTAATACGTATGGCAAAATACAAAAGAAAATATCAGTGTAGCATTTTAGCATATTGTCTTATGAGTACACATGTGCATATTCACTTTGACCCCCAAGGTTGTGATATGTCTAAATTCATGCAGAGTCTAAACTTGAGTTATGTACTGTACTACAACCGAAAATATAATCGCCACGGCCATTTATATCAAGACAGATACAAAAACGTCGTGATTGAGGACGACCGGTATAATTTAGCGGTATCTGCATACATTCACAACAACCCTAAGGACATATCCGGATACAAAGACCATGTGCAAGATTATCCATTTTCATCCTATGGTATCTATACCGGTCAAGTGAAAGATGAATATCATTTAATCGAACCTCGGTATATTCTTTCAAAATTTCATCAAACACCGGAGGCTGCAAGAAAACTATACATCGAATTTGTCTCAAATCTAGGTCACGCTGAAATCGATCAAAAGTTACTTGAAAGAGTTGATTCTTTCATTCATAAGGAACCATACGAATATCACAGTGAACGCTATGTATACAAAAGAGATATTGAACCGGAAGCAATCATTCAGGCAGTAGCTGAAAAGTTCGATATTCCGGAACAGGATCTTATTAAAGTCAAATATGACCGCAGTTTATCCCACATTAAAGCTATTTCAGTATTTCTAATCCGATGTTTATGCAATTTTAGCTACAAAGATATCAGCAAAGTAATTGGTAACCTTACATTATCCCAAATTGCAAAATTAAATAACAAAGGATTTAAAATGATGAACCACCCTCATTGTAAAGACCTTCTATCAGCTTTTCTAAAGAAAAGGCGTGTTTGTACAAACAGCACTTCGAATAATCCGATTACATAATTCCTCGTATGTTATACCGGCTGCTAGTGCTTCCTGAGGAAGCAAGCTTGTAGGCGTCATACCAGGTAAAGTATTTGCTTCTAAACATATAAATTCGCCTTCGGTATTCTGTATAAAGTCGATTCTGGAATATGGACCTAGCTGTAAAGTACGGTGCACCATTATGGCAAGATTTTGGACTCTTACTGTATCCGATTTTGGAAGATTCGCAGGGCAATTTTCATCGGTCATGCCTTTTTGATATTTATTCTTGTAGTTATAAAAACCTGTCTTTGGCTTAATCTCAATTACAGGTAGGGCATCTCCATTTAAAATTCCAACAGAAAATTCTCTGCCTCTCACCAATTTTTCTATGATAACTCTATGCTCGATGTTCATAGCATCATCAATGGCCTTAATTAATTGATCCATATTTGTGGCAATCGATACACCGATACTTGATCCTGCACTACATGGCTTGACCACACATGGTAAACCTATCCGATCAATGATAGATTGTGGTGACATGGAATCTTTGAATATGATCCATTCTGCAGTCGGAATACCGGATTGACACATGAGCCTTTTTGCAATGTCTTTATCCATCGCTAAGAGGCATCCGATATACCCGGTGCCCGTATATTTAATGCCCAACACATCAAAGAAAGCCTGTATTTGCCCATTCTCCCCCATAGCGCCATGAAGAGCGATAAAAACAAGATCAGCTGATTTGCATAAACTTACGACATTAGAACCGACAAGCGCTTCACAGTTCTGATTTTTTGATTTGATGCCATGTAAATCAGGTTGTACTTCAGGAACCGAATAAGTATATGGTTCCCCGGTATGGTCTTTGAATAGTTTGTCCGGATCTCTAATTTCACCCGCAATGCCTTCATATACATCTAATAGCAAGACCTTATGGCCTGTCCTTCTTAACGCATTTGCAATCAAACTCCCGGATGAAAGTGAGACATCTCTTTCAGGACTCAATCCACCGGCTAAAACTACAATTTTCATTTGTTTCCTCCTTATTATGAGATATTGGGGACATATCTCAACCATATGACATTTATCAGCATTATATTTTTAACTCGCATAAAAAAACTTGTTAATCGTGCTTCATTCTATGTAAATACTGCACATAAAAAGCTATGCTGATCAGATAGATAGGCAAGGTACTATTATACTTCTTTTTAGAGAATCACATAATCACTTAAGTGTTCATATTATGTTAACAAGAAAACAAAACTTTTAGAAAGGAAAAAGGAAATGAAAAGTAACATAATGCCCTATGCTAATAATCAATACCAACCGATGCAACAGAACATGCTAATGTTTAACCCGTATTATACACCCATCCCCCTTTGGATGTGCATGCCAATGAGTTGCCAAAATCAGCCGTTGCCTCCTCTTGATTTAAAAGATTACGGACCTGACCCGTTTGTCATTAACATCGAACAAGCAACTAAGCAAAATGATAATTTCCGTCTTGCTTTATGGACGGGAAATCACCTTCAAGTTACCCTAATGAGCATTAACGTAGGAGATGATATCGGATTGGAGGTTCATCCTCACGTGGATCAATTCTTAAGAATTGAACAAGGCCAAGGACTTGTGCTTATGGGAGACAATGAAGATAACTTATACTATAGGCAAAGAGTTCAAGAAGGTTATATCATCATCGTTCCGGCAGGCAAGTGGCATAACGTGATCAATACCGGATGCATACCCCTCAAGTTGTACTCCATTTATGCACCGCCCCAGCATCCGCATGGCACTGTACATGGTATAAAGCAAGATCAACCACATGACCTTTAATGTTGGATAAATCTAATGGTATGAAGACAGTCTTTTTTGCAGCTTTATGTGACAACACACAAAGCTGCTTTCTTGTTTTTCCGTACCTTTTATTGAGTTTTATATGAAAAAGTTGAGAACAGTCCCTCACTTTGATATAATACAAAGAATCTGATATAGGTAAATTAGGAGAATATATGTCCGGACTAATGATACACTTAATGATGGCTCATAAAATAAATCCAAACGGTGGAGCTTTGTTCTATGTAGGAAATGTTGTTCCGGATGCTGTATCCTATTGGAAAGACAAAGATATTACGCATTTTCGAAACTTGGAAGATCGTCAAGATGCTTTAGATCAACTTGCCCATAAAACCGAACCCTCCGATGCATTTGCCGAAGGGATGCTGATGCATTTATTTTTAGATTGGAAATGGGATAAAAAAGCCAGGGATACATTCATCAGTAAAACCAAAGACGATTGGTTTCCGAAGTATCGTTCTGAAATAAGCAAAGCAAGCAGCTATGCATACCATCATACTGATTGGGCAAAGGATGTTTGGGACATGATGTCAGCATGCGATCCTTCTGAATATTCAGCCATAACAGGTGCCACAGCAGAAGAATGCAAGGATTTGATCGAGCGGAATTATAAATGGCACAGAGAAAACAAGACAAGACGTTCTAAGGCATTTCCTCCGAAATTTGTTGATGAATTTATAAAACAAACCGTGGAGGAGTACACGGAATGGAAGGTAGCACATGAAATAAAATACTACAACTCCCTTCCTGTCGTTTTTAACGGTTTTCTTGATGTACCAATTCTGACAGACGAAGAGATCGAGGTTGTATGTGTCGTCACAAAAAACGGTGTTCCCGAAAAGAAGTGGGTACCGTCTTATGAATTTGAAATCCGTCTTAACAGGCAACCTATTGGGAAAGTCAGCTTTCGTGTAGGCTATAACGAAAATCTTTATTATGGTGGGCAAATAGGATATTCTATTTCGAAACCTTTTAGAGGAAATCACTATGCTGAAAAAGCATGTCGCCTCATCGCCCCACTTATTCGAGCACATGGAATGGATAAGGTTGTTATTACTAACAACTATACTAACATCGCTTCTAAACGCACCTGTGAAAACCTTGGAGCGAAACTTATCAGGGTTGTACCTTTACCCGAATGGCATGATATTTATATTGAAGGACAACGATTTGTTAATATATTCGAATGGCATCCATAGATCTGTGTTGCTTATTTCACAGAGATAGCAATTCATAATATAATTTGATATAATGAATAAGCATTGAAGAATGATGTTTCTGGTAAATTCTTCATATAATTAACCAAGATTCTAAAGGAAGTAATTTCTTATGTTTGCACGCAACCGTAATATGGATATGACTAATGGTCCTATGTTTGGAAAAATCCTACTTTTTGCACTACCTATTATGGTAATGAACATATTGCAACTTATGTTTAATGCCGCTGACATGATTGTTGTGGGACAATTTGCAGGCAAACAGCCCTTAGCTGCAGTAGGTGCAACCGGGGCTTTAATCAATCTTATGGTAAACTTGTTCATGGGTTTATCGGTAGGAACCAGCGTTATCGTTGCTCAAGATTTTGGTGCACGCGATTATAAAGCAATTAGCCGTTCAGTTCACACTTCCATATCAATCAGTGTCATCGGAGGTATTTTTGTCATGATCGTAGGGTTGGTGTTTTGTGAACCTTTGTTAAGATACATGGGTACACCTGAAGATATCATCGATCTTTCCACCCTTTATATGAAAATATATTTTCTTGGTATGCCGGCTAATATGGTCTATAACTTTGGAGCAGCAATTCTACGTGCCGTTGGAGACAGCCGCCGTCCTATGTATTATCTTTTGATCAGCGGAGCAATCAATGTAATCTTGAATCTTTTCTTTGTAATTGTACTACATATGACAGTGGACGGTGTCGCATGGGCCACCGTCATCTCTCAATATATTTCATTGGTTCTGATTATACTCAGCTTGCTACATAGCGAAGGTGCCATCAAGCTTATACCCAAACAACTATGCATTGACCTTGAAAAATTAAAGACTATTGTAAGAATTGGTATACCTGCCGGAATGCAGGGGATCCTATTCTCATTCTCCAACATATTGATACAGTCAGCGCTCAATTCTTTTGGTTCAACCATGGTGGCTGCAAGTACTGCTTCCAGCAACATTGAAGGTTTTATCAGCACAACGTCGAATGCATATTATAATGCAGCAATCACTTTTACAGGTCAAAACATGGGAGCGAAAAAGTACAAGAGAATAGATACCACCGCTAAAATTGTAACCATATTAATTTTCGCCACTTGGATTATTGTCGGCGGTCTCACCATACTGTCGGGCAGATCCCTACTACGTTTTTATGTTTCTGAGCCGGAAGTCATCGACTTGGGTATGAAACGTTTACGGATCATGATGGCAGTATATTTTACAGGCGGTTTGATGAATGTTTATCCGGGTTTGATCAGGGGAATGGGGTATTCTGTTTTACCAATGGTCGTGACCTTAATAGGTGCTTGTGTCATGCGAATCATTTGGTTGGCTACTATATTTACGTGGTACCCAACCATTGAAGTGCTTTTTGCATGTTATCCTGTAACTTGGGGATTGACAGCTTTCGGGCATATCATATGTTTCTTCATCATACGACATAAGGTGATGAAACGCGCAGCACATGAATCTGTAGCGATATCAACAGAAGAAGCGAGCAATCCTATATAAACGATATTATAAAGTTAAAATAATAAGTTATGAAACTACAGAAAAATCTTTAAATAGCTCTCTTAATCTGCCTCAATCAAGAAAATACCTTTTTAATGATTGACAGACAAGATTTTGTATCATACTATTATTATATGAAGTTGGCAACCTACGCTAACTTAAGCAGAATATTTAAAAAGAGGTTAGAAAATATGGAATTAAGAAAAGATTTTACCTATTCGTTAATAGTGCCTACAAGTATGGGTGTTCGCATCACTCCTGTAAACGGACAACCTGTCAACAGCAGCGACACATATATAATGCAAGCAACCAGTGCTGAAACCAATGTCGCAAGTATTTCATCCTACCTCGGCCTCCCTGTTAAAGTGCTAACAACTTTTGTTAAAGGAAGTCCTATCGCTCAATTTATAAAGAATAATCTGGCAAGCCGTCATATGGCTTATGAAGGTAAGGATGTACCACAAGGTGGACCTTGGGGGTATCGTCATCAGTTTAATATCGCAGACAGCGGATACGGTTCAAGAGGCCCTAGAGTTCATAATGACCGTGCAGGAGAAGTCGGACGGACACTAAACGTTAAAGATTTTGATTTGGATCGAATCTTCAACAAAGAAGGCGCTCAGATATTACATTTATCCGGATTAGTCGCTGCTCTATCACCGGAAACAAGCACATTCTGTCTTGAATTAGCTCGCGCTGCCAAAAAGTATGGAACACGAATTTCCTTTGACTTGAATCATAGAGCTTCCTTCTGGAAAAACCGCGAAGAAGAACTCCATGCAATATTTTCAGAAATTGCAAGTATTTCAGATGTTTTAATCGGCAACGAAGAAGACTATCAGCTTTGCCTGAATATAAAAGGACCGGAAGCAGGCGGAAAAGGTCTTACAGAAAAAATAGACAACTTCAAGGAAATGATAAAACGCGTTAAGCAGTCATACCCGAACACATCAGTATTTGCAACCACCTTACGTGAGGTTATTAGTACAAACAGCCATCTGTGGGGCGCTATTTTACTCGAAGGCGACACTTGGCATGTTGTAGAGCCTCGTGAAATTACTGTTCTTGATCGCATCGGCGGTGGAGACGGTTTTGTAGGCGGATTGTTATACTCCATTCTAAAAGATTGGGAACCGGAAAAGTGGGTTCAATTCGCATGGGCAACCGGTGCAATGGCAACAACATTCTTAACAGACTATGCACAACCTGCTGATGAAGAACAAGTATGGAGCATTTTTGAAGGAAATGCCCGCGTCAGAAGATAATATAAAACACAAACACTACAAAGGCTACCGTGATCCGGTAGCCTTTATTTTACCCATTTTGGTCTTATGGTTTTTCCACATCCTCGAATCCGACAAATGTACAAATCTCCTCAATCGGTCTTCGACTCGTCTTCTTTGTATCACTTGCCGAATAACCAATCGGAATGATAGCCACCGGTCTCAAAGATCCGAGGTTTAACAATTCAGAAACTTGCCCTTCATCAAATGCACCGCACCAGCAAGCTGCAAGACCTTCGTCAGTTACACACAACAATAAGTTTTCTATGGCTGCCGCAGTATCTTGAATGGCATATAGTGACCTGCCTCTTTCTCCATACTTTGCTGCTGACCGGTCAAGATCTGCACAAACAACAATGCTAACAGGCGCATCCAATATAAATCGCTGCTGATAAGCCGCTGCACAAAGCTTTTCTTTGATCTGCCGGTCTTTGATGATATAAAAGTGCCATGGTTGTCGATTCCCTGCACTTGGGGCGCTACGTGCGGCATCAAGTAGTCTTGTGATTTTCCCCACCGGTATGTCATCTTGCTTAAAGCTTCGAGTGCTCTTTCTTTTCCATGCTGTTTCATAAAAAACCATTAGAATTTCCTCCTAGAAATAATATGAGAACCGTCCCTACGTTACTAAATTCACCGGTTTTCCGGCTAAAAAGGCTCTTACATTATCCATGGCGATATCCATTAGTCTTGATCTTGCATCAATGGTCGCCCATGCAATATGGGGGGTAATCAAGCAATTTTTTGCCGTCAATAATGGATTATCCCTTCCGGGCGGTTCGACGGACAAAACATCGATTCCGGCACCGGCAATGGTACGGTTGTTAAGTGCATCTGCTAAATCTTGATCCACAACCAATCCCCCTCTTGATGTATTGATAAGATAAGCGGAGTTTTTCATCTTGCCAAGTGTTTCTTTATTAATCAACCCTCTTGTTTCATCGGTCAACGGACAATGTAAAGAAACAAAATCCGACTTTTGTAACAATTCGTCAAAGGATACCCAACTGAAATTCTTACGATGTTCTTGATAACTTTGATTTCGACTATAAGTCAAACAATGCATTCCAAATGCTTGGGCAATATCGGCAACCGCTTGCCCGATTCGTCCGAATCCGACAATTCCGATCGTCTTGTTTACCAATTCAATTAATGGATAACGCCAAAAGGAAAAATCCTCGGATTCCGACCATGCCCCTCCTTTTACGATGTCACTATGTTTTTGTACATGATTACAAAACGCCAATATATGTGCAAACACCATCTGAGCAACCGAGTTTGTTCCATATGCAGGAATATTGGTCACTAAGATATTTCTTTCCTTTGTTGCTTTTATGTCTACAACATCATAACCTGTAGCCAGAACACCAATATATTTTAAATCTGACAGGGAATCAATCATGCCTTTGTTTAAGGGAGTCTTGTTGGTCAGCAATAGATCGGCTTCTTTTGCCCGTTCATAAATCAAGGAGGCAGGTGTTCTGTCATAAATAGTTGTTTGCCCCATAGCTTTTAAGGCATCCCAGCTCAAGTCACCGGGATTTAATGTAAATCCGTCCAGTACAACAATTTTCATATTTACGATCCTTTTTCTTTTCTTTAATCTTATCATTAATCCGTCACGCTCACAGCATAGATCGCGTTGTTACTACCATATTTTTGGCATCCTAACGGTTGCATCCATTCGGTTGTAACAACAATGGACTTATGATCCGACAAATGAGTGACACCGAAATTACCCATCCTTGCACCCCGTTCAGGGGTAATCGCTTTTTCTGTTTCTCTAAGTAGACACAAGTTTTCGGTGTCAACTTTACACATATATAATGGAGCGCGGTTTCTAAAGACATGGTCGTTTTTCCCGTCTTTTCTGGTATAAACCAAATACAAACCGTCATGTCGAGCTATCCAATTTTGTTGCGTGTTGTATGTAGGAACAATAAATCCGGTATCCCATTTCCATACTGTAGGCGGGTTGAAAACGAGTCCATCCTTGCTTACGGCCACATAACCTTGGCTATCGGCACGAATGGTCAAATAATACAACCCGTTGAAATATACTATGGAAGGTTCTCCAAGACCTCTATTTTCCGATTCACAAGACAACAAGTTTCCTTCATCCTTCATAACAAGTTCCTCGCCGTCAAAACCAAACTTATATACCTTAACCGATGTCTTCCGGTTTTCAAAGTTGAATCTACCGTAGACCGGTTGCAATAGTTCACCGTTCTCCAATTCAAGCCTTCGAGAACAAGCAAATGTAAAGCCTTTACATTCTTCATTGTTTAAATCTCTCGGTGTCTTGATCTTTCCCCACTCATTCCTTTGTGCATCATAAACTGAATAAAATGGTTTTTGAATTTGTGTAAGATCCAATACAGGCGGATCAATGGATTTATAGGAAACAGATCCTCCACCTCCTAATAATTTGCCTGTTTTTTTATGATATGCCGGAACAAAGTCACATACAATGCGGTCTTCTAATAGTAATTTGTCTTGTGAAGCAAGATCAGTCCACGTTTTTCCACCATCTTTTGAATACATACTTTCAATAGGTTTATATGTATCACTACCAGCTAAAACAAGCTTTTGGGTTGTCAACACCAAGTGCTTTCCTTCAGAATTGGCTGCACCGATTCTTGATTGTGCATAACAGGTCATCCCATCAAATCCTTCTCTGATTACATTGACTTTAATATCCATGAATACCTCCAGGACGATAACTTCTACTCTTATAGTATACCATCATTCTTTACAATCTCTTATATTTTCTTCCTTAGTTTTCCGATACCAAAAGCAACCACCGGTATGATAAAGCCTAAAATGATATTGATCATCAAAGCAATTTCTTTAGAGAAAACTTCTATTTCAAATCGACTTCCGGCCAACATAAGGCTTCCGTAATAGCCGGCTAATGCCACCGGGAAAGAAAGGTGTTTTACACAGGACAATTTAAAAATACC
>CALCRE010000219.1 GCA_937894465.1 uncultured Clostridia bacterium | reverse complement strand
ATAAGCTGTAGCCAGGCTGCAGGCTTCAAAAGCACCGTCCACTCCATAGGATATGTACCCTACGCTAAGATTAAACCGTTCATACATCCAACCTTGGTTATTATAGTCATATTGCGGCCAAAAATCCGCCAATCGATCCAGAAGGATCAATGCTCTTCTTGCATATTCTTTTTCCTGTGTGTAGACATAAGCATTGGACAAAGCGACAATACCGTCCAGGATCAATTGTTTCCACTGTCCGTATACAAGATAGGTAGGAATAAACCGCCAATTTTCCACACCGTCGATGTAACCGTAACCGGCGTCCACACCGAATTTATCATTCGGGTCACCGGATTCGGCATTATACAACAACCGATGATCAGCCATACCATAACTGAACTTTCCGGTTTTGGTCAAACCGGATTCATAAAAAGCTTTAAAGTCATTCTTGGGAAAAAACTCTCCGCATTTGGGACATTGTAATTTCCAAGGTTTGTTCTTAGCGTCGATCTTCCAATCATACATGATGACTTTGTCCTTACAAGCGGGACAGGTGCCTCCTGACTGCACCATCCAAGAACGCTCCAACTTAGGATCGAAAACAAGATTCCAAAGCTCATCATAGCTTAGATTCATCCAGTATTCAGCCCTTGAGACGTAATCATCCCTTAACTTTGCACACCCCTTAATGGTTTCGCAATTCCTCCCGATATTGGCCAACACTTGATCCGAGAAAAAAACACTCTTGTACATGGTGCATACCTCCTGTACCTATGCCTTATATTAGGTAACAACCTATCATTCCTGCCAGGTTGTAAGTTCAATGGATGAAATGACAATATCGTCTTTGGGTTTGCTCCGCTCGGTAGCACTGTTATTCATAATAACACGTACCTTTGCTATGGCTTCCACAACATCCATACCCCGGACGACTTGACCAAAAATCACATGTCCGTCTCCGGATACAGCGGATTCATGATCCAAATGAGGAGCTCCTCCTACAGTCATATACTGCTCGATCAACTTGTTCTTCAGACCCCAACCTTCCATATTTTTTCTTGTGGTTTCGGTCATAGCTTCAGCATTGCTTTGGATTATAAAAAACTGGCTACCATTTGTATCCGGCCCGCCGTTGGCCATGGATAATGCACCGGTAAAATGGTGCAGATCCGTATCGAATTCGTCTTCAAAATAGCCTCCCCAAATGCTTTCTCCACCTGTTCCATCTCCATCAGGATCCCCGCTTTGAATCATAAAATCTTCAATAACGCGATGAAAAATCACGCCGTCATAATATCCGTTTTGAGCATGAGTGATAAAATTCTCAACAGCTTTCGGCGCTGATTTCGGAAAGAATTTCACCGTAATAT
>CALCRE010000218.1 GCA_937894465.1 uncultured Clostridia bacterium | reverse complement strand
AAACTTGCTACTAAGTCTGTATTATCGGTAATATCAAAATCTCCATCTCCATTCCTATCATAAATTCGGCCATTGCATCTATGCACCTGTGAGCTTTCAGGAATATAGACATGTAAGACAATCTTGCCATCTAGAATGTATTCATCCATAGTCAAATATACAGGGGGGGTAATCTTTTGGGGATTATTAATCGCTGTCAAAAAATCTTTTTTTACTTGTTCAACCGCATCCTTATTAACACCCGTGATATTTCCCGTATCGTTTACACCTAGTAACAAATTTCCTCCATTTCGATTCAGAAATGAGCAGACTGTCTCAAAGGTGCTCTTAGGACATGCATCTTTGCATTCTTTAAATTCGATAGTAGTTCCTTCTCCGGAATCTATATAAGATTTTATCTTTGAAAGCATGATAACACCTGTCTTTCATAAAATATAAAACTTGATTGCTAATATAATTTTATCATATTGTCACAATCTTTAAAAGTGAATATTTTTATTGCAATCCATGATCCACCAAGTCGCAATGATGCCAGCACAGAACCATGGGAGGACAGGCCATATCTTTTCAAAATTTAATCTCACCTTATAGCGGATGTATAAGACGAATCCACTTGAAATGACTTCCGCTCCGTACTGAACCGCTCTTGTTTCGAGCATTTCCTTAAATGCGTTTGCTCTTACTCAGTGCTACAAAAAAACAAGATAAAAAAGACAAAGATGAATAAGAAAAGACAAATTATATCAACTTACTGGATTTCCTTGGTATTCTTGCATCTTTCCTCTATACTTACATAAGTGGCACGGATAAAGTATGCAGCAAAGCCTTCACATAGGGCACGGGTTTGTTTGCAAAAAGTACTTTTAACAACCCGAAGAATATGCTAAACTAAAGAAAGTTGAGAAGTACATATGGAAAAAAACATGAGTCACATACATGACAAAATGTTTAAGGAAACCTTTGGTAACCATGTTATCGCCGGTGATTTCCTAAAGGCCTTTTTACCGGAGTCTGTAAGGAATATCGTTGATTTAGATACATTGAAACCGATAAAAGGTTCCTTTGTTACTCAGGAGCTAAAAGAAGTATTTACCGATCTACTGTTTACTGCTATGATAGATGGCAATGACGGTTATATATGCTTTTTGTTTGAGCACAAAAGTTACCCGGACAAAAACGTCATCTATCAAATACAAAAGTACATAATAGAAATATGGGTAAATGAAGATAATGCCAAAAAAGCAGAGACATTGCCTGTGGTGATACCCCTGTTAATCTATAACGGAAAAAACCGTTGGAATTACAAGACGAGCATCAGAGAAAAGATACGGGGATTCAGCGAGTTGTCAGGGGAAGTCTCAAGGCTTTTACCGGTGTATGATTATCTGTTGTATGATTTATCGGCAATGGATACGGACTTGAAGACAGTATCCGCTATGCAACTGATTTTAAGAGTCATGAGGGATGTCATGCAATTGGGCCGGGAGGAAATTATTGCCACCATTGCAGATATCATGGTTGTTTTTGAAGAAAACCTTGAAGACGACAAGATCACCTATTATACAGGAGTATGTCTGAAATATGTTCTTAGCGTAAAAAGCGATATTACAAAAGAAGACCTGCTGTCGATCGCAAACCATATACCGAGGGAAGGGAGTGAATTAATCATGACACTAGCAGAACAATTAAAGCAAGAAGGAAGGCAAGAAGGAAGGCAAGAAGGAAGACAAGAAGGATTGCAAGAGGGGATGCAAAAAGGTCGACTTGAGACTACAACAAAAATTGCAAGGAACGCTTTGTCTATGAGCTTAAAAGTAGAAGATATCATGAAACTTACAGGCCTGACCATGGAGGAATTAGACGAAATCAAGCGCGAAATGCCTCAATAAGGTAAAATTAGTATATTTTAAGATGATACTAAAAGGTCATCTTTAATTTTCAAAAAGCTTAGCTATAAGAGCTGCATCGATGGTGTAAAAAATATGATCAATCAATACAGCTTTATTATTCTTCTATGAAGGAACGTATAGATCGTCTGGGGAACTTTGCGTTAATTGAATTTCTGTTTTGCTTCCCCCTTTTGCTACCGATTTCTAATATAATATATACTCACTTCACCACAAAAAACTGAGTACATTTTTTTGTAGTAATCTTATATATCATTTTCTTTCATTTCTCTTCATCATCTTGTATGCCGTTGTCCAATGTGCCAAAATCCATACGAAACTTGGGACATCACAAATTCATAAAACCAGCGGAGAGTCACCGGAATGTTCTCATATATACCCGATAACAATGCACGATGTATCCTCCTCAAACCGGCATACACTTTCATTCCATCCTTCCATTGAGGTTTCAAGCCGGACAGGTGTGGTGATGGCATAATGTTCGTCTATTTGCCTTACTTTCACATACACCCACTCACCCGGGAACTTGAAGTAAAGTTATCCGTGACATTCATTAAAGTATGGATGAAAGATGAATAATTACCAAATAAACCTGGTGCGTGCAGTAAAACCTTCGAATAAGACAAAATAGAGCGCAAAATGCCTCAATAAGGTAAAATTATATCTTCGAAGATGATACTAAAAGGTCATTTTCAAAAAACTTTGCTTTACAAGAGTTGCATCGATAGTGGTTAAAAAATTAAAAAATGTAGCTCAAATTTTTGTTGTTCTTTTGCAATTTACACCATATCATATCTTTTCTTGCTTTCATCATCTTGTATGCCGTTGTCAATTCCAAAACCTCTCGGAATGTCTCTACTCCCGAATCAAACTTCTTTCGTTTCGCTTCTCATAGGGTGACCTCCAAAAATTATGGTTTTTATAGTAATCCATGATCATTTAAATATTGTTTATAAGGTGTGTAGTCTAGTTTAGGCCTAGGATCAAACAATATATATAGTTCCATATAAAACCCGGTCTCTAGTCGTCTGTTATCCCTGGATGCAATCAGGTCTGCAATGATTTTCCCTTGGGAACGGTATTCTGTGATTGCTTGTCGCACATTTTCTTCTACAGTAGCTTCCACCAATAATATGCGATTTGCTCTTAATGTTCTTTTCTCAGACAAAGCATCCAAAGGTGAAAAATCCGCCCACACCGAATACTCTGCAACAGACTTGACTGGTAAGGGATCTCCCCAATCCACTACGATGGGATCCCCTGCCTGTGGAGCATGGTATGAGCCGATAAGGTGTACTGCAGTGTGATCCATATGTTCTTTATGATGGTTCGGTACCAAAAGTCTTGTAATTCCAATGTTTCTTAATATAGTAATCACCTTTTGAAAACTGCCTTGATCGTCTTCATCCTTCTCTCTTCCTAAGTATCGAATAGCATCGAAATCATTCCAGTCAAAACGAATGATGTTCTCCTTTGGTATTCCTAATTTTGAATATGCCAACACAGTTTCTTCCTTGCGTACATTCACAACCGTATCCTTTTGATCTATATGACTGTATCCTGCGTTCCCGTTGCAGAAGATGAACACATACACTTCCCCTTGGTTTTCTTGAACGGTTTTCATGGCATAAGATGCTCCAATCAAGGCATCATCATCATGGGGGCTGAATACTGCTAATTTTTCCTTTCCCTCTTCCCATCCGGGAAATAAAAGATTGATATCTTGCCTACCGACGCCTTTATTTGTATCAATGATTTTAAATGACATATTTTTTCTCCTTACAAAAAACAACAATTTTAAAAATTAAGTTGACAATTGATCTCCTACCGTTTACAATACAATAGCACGGGGGGTTAGCCCAGTTGGTTAGAGCGCTTGCTCGACACGCAAGAGGTCATCGGTTCGAGTCCGATATCCCCCACCAAAATTGATTAAAAAGTACGATTTTAAATCGTACTTTTTATTTTTCTCTTACTGATACCCTACTTTTCTATTTTGTCTCCTATTTTTTAAATAACCAACTCATAAATGGCCTGGGTACAAATTTGAGCATGTTCCATCAATTCATCTATGATCACATATTCATCAGCCTTGTGTGCGTTGTATCCGGTTCCTCCGAAGGCAACTCCTCTGTTTTGCAGCTTTCTAGCGTAGGTTCCACCTCCCATGGACCGAAGCTCTCCTTTTTCACCGGTGACCTTTTCATAAGCTGCTAACAATTTCTGAATCAGAGGATGATCTTCCGGTATATACAAAGGTTTCGAATCGCTTTCCAAAGCCACTTGAATGTTTTGATCCCCAGCGGAAACTTTTAAGCGTTTTAATACATCCTCACCTTTACAAGTGACCGGGTATCGAATATTCAATCCAGCCGAGGCTTTT
>CALCRE010000217.1 GCA_937894465.1 uncultured Clostridia bacterium | reverse complement strand
TACGCTTGAAAACGCCGATTTGCTCTATATTTCACGCTCGCTCTTCAAAACTGAACCAATGTAAAATGGTTTGACGTTCAAACAACCTTATTATATAATGATCCAAATATATAAAAGCTCGATGAACAAAAAAGTAAGTTTCATCCCTAATGCCAGCGAGTTAAGACCAGGTGAAAGCTTAATCATTATATGAAAACGAAAAGAGATTGGGAGAGTGTTCTGAAAAAGGAACCGTATTATCTGCGTTAAAGAGCAAAGAGGTAAATCTTTATAAAAAAGGTTTGCAATGAGAGTGGCACCACGAAAACAATACTTCGTCTCTTTTTAAGGCGAAGTTTTTTTATTTTACGTATAAATTATAAAAGGTAGGTATGGAAATGGACTATAAAAAAGTTGTAGCAAGTTTAATCAGTGAAAAAACTGAATTTGATATTGATAAAATTGAAGGAATGCTGGAAGTACCATCTAATACAGAGATGGGGGATTATGCATTGCCATGTTTTAAACTGGCATCCATTTATAAAAAGTCTCCGGTTATGATTGCAAAAGAGCTTGCAGAAAAAATACAGCCGAATGATGAAATCAGTTCGGTCACTCCGGTAAACGGGTATCTGAATTTTATGGTAAATAAAGTGTCTTTTGCAACTACCATATTGGACGAAATTTCGGAGAAAGGTGATTTGTTTGGTGATGACTCCGTAGGAGAAGGTAAAACCGTCATTATTGAAAGCTCTTCTCCGAATATTGCCAAACCCTTTCATATCGGTCATTTGTGCTCCACTGTTATCGGACAATCTTTGAGTCGGTTATATCAAAGCGTCGGTTATAAAACGGTTAAGGTAAATCATTTGGGGGATTGGGGTACCCAGTTCGGAAAGCTGATTTCCGCATATAAACACTGGGGGGATGATGAAGCGATTGAAAAGGAACCCATTAAGGAATTGCTGCGTATTTATGTTAAGTTCCATGAGGAAGCTGAAAAAGATCCTGAATTGGATGAAGAAGCGCGCAGGTATTTTAAAAACCTTGAAGGGGGATCACCGGAAGAAACCAAGCTTTGGCAATGGTTTAAGGATCTTAGCTTGAAGGAGTTTGCTTTATTATACAATCGATTGGGTGTAAGCTTTGATTCCTACCATGGAGAGAGTTTTTATTCGGATAAGATGCCGGAGGTTGTTGATTTATTAGAAGAGCGATCTTTATTAAAAGAAAGCGAGCATGCATATATAGTAGATTTGGACGAGTACAATATGCCTCCTTGTATGATCGTTAAATCCGACGGTGCATCCATTTATGCCACGCGGGATATCGCTGCAGCCATATATAGGAAAAAAGAATATGATTTCTATAAAAACATATATGTTGTAGGTATACCGCAAGCGTTGCATTTTCAACAATTTTTTAAGGTATTAGAGCTCATGGGGAATGAGTGGAGCAAGGACTGTGTTCACGTTGGATTTGCACATGTTCGTTTCCCGGACAAAAAATTATCCACAAGAACCGGAAATGTAATATACCTTGAGGATGTATTGGATGAATCGGTAAATAGGATCAAGGAATATATGCAAAATACCAAGTTGGAAGAAGACATGATTGATCCTACAGCGGAGAAAATCGGCATCGGAGCGGTGATATTCGCATTTTTGAAAAGATCCAGGGAAAAGGAAATGGTGTTCACTTGGGAGGATACATTGAATGTGGAAGTTGAATCCGGGCCGTATATCCATTACACATACGCCCGTGGCGTTAACATTTTACGGAAGGCAGAAGGATTGGCCGATCATCCGGATTATTCTTTACTGACAGAAAAGGTGGAAACCGCAATGATTAATAAAATGTCGACTCTAAACGATGTAATCAAAGAGGCGGTTAATCGTAACGAACCGATGGTCATTGCCAGATATGTGATTGAATTATCGAAATTGTTCAATTCCTTTTACAATTCATGCAAAGTCATCAACGAGGAACAACCTCTAAAAACTGCAAGGGTTGCGCTGATCCAAGCTTGTTGCACTGTCATTAAAAAATGCTTGTATTTGCTGGGAATTGAAACGGTGGATGCAATGTAATTAATTTGCGAGGTGACATAAATGGATAAGAAAACGGTATTGGTTATTGGTGCGCATCCGGACGATTGTGAGATTCAAACCGGCGGATTTGCGTTAAAATGTGTTCAGATGGGATATAGGGTGATATTCATGTCAGCCACAAACGGTGAAACCGGCCATCATGAGCTGAGTAGGGAGGACACAGCCAGAATAAGAAAAGGCGAATTTGAAAAATCCTGCTCTATTGGGGGAATAGAATGCTTTGTAACAGATATTCCCAGTAATAAAATATCACCTGATGTTATAACCAGGGAAATGTTCGTTTCTGTTATTCGGGGATATAAACCGGATATTATTGTAACTCACAGGTTAAATGATTATCATCCTGATCACCGCACTACGGCACAATTGGTTCAAGATTCATCTTATGCAGTTAAAGTGCCGAAAGTATGTCCGGATGTAGAACCTTTACGTTACACACCGGTGATATTGTATATGTCGGATCAATTCAAAAGGCCCTATGAATTTTCTCCGCATATAGCTTTGGACATTGATCAAGTCGCGGATAAGAAGATGGAGATGCTGGCTTGCCATGAATCTCAAGTGTATGAATGGTTACCGTGGGTAGACGGGGTTATTGACCAAGTACCTGAAGAGAATGACCAAAGGTTCCAATGGATGAAGAAAAGCAGATCCGAACGGGACAAGAAAAACGCAGACAGGTTCAGAAACCTATTATGCAAACGGTACGGGGAAGAAAAAGGTCAGGAAATTGTTTATGCAGAAGCTTTTGAGATTTGTGAGTACGGTAGGCAGATATCTGTAGAAGAATTAGAGCAGATCTTCCCTAAATAGAAATTATATTATTGGAAAATAAAATGGAAAGGTCAAAGAGTTTGTTTGAGACTCTTTGACCTTTTTAATAATAGTTAATAACTTTTGTGTTACTTTGTATAGTCGTTAAAGTATCTTTGGATGTATACAATCGGCGTTCCTTTATCGCCGCTACCGCTTGTTAAGTCCGATAAAGAGCCCACCAGATCGCTCAGCCTTCTAGGAGTGGTTCCTTGAGAAACAGCACTACCTATTAAATCAGATTTTTTAGACTTGATATAGCCGGTTATAGCATTGCTCAATTCATCTCCGTGTAGATTATGAAAATCATTATCGGCCAAATACTTTAGCTTAATCTCGTTAGGTGTTCCTTCAAGGCCTGATGTATATGCAGGAGAAACAACCGGATCTGCCAGTTCCCAGATTTTGCCCACCGGATCTTTGAATGCACCGTCTCCATAAATTAAAACTTCAACAATTTTTCCGGTTTTTTCTTTTATTTGATCTTGTATTGCTGTCACCACTGTTTTACAATCACGCGGAAAAAGCTTTACACTGGTCTCTGTGGCTTTATTCGAACCTAAAAGTCCGTACATTTCATTATATCCACTTTTGTCGACGGATTGGGTGAGAATATCGTCTAAACCGTATATAATTTCACCACCGGCATTATTGATTAATCTTTTTGTCCTGTTTCTTGTATGAATATCGCAAACCAGTACATTTTTTGTGTATTGTAAAATGACTGCAGGATTATTAGAAAACAAGATTTCGCATTCTGCACCTTGTTCTTCTACCAATGTCCTGTAGTATTCTATATAATCAATACCGGTAAAACGATGCTTTGTATAACCGAAGTATTCTCGAAATTGCTTTTCTGTCAATGTGTCCGAATAAGGGTTAATCCCTTTTTGATCTAAAGAATCCAGGTCAATCAAATGATTACCGACTTCGTCAGCAGGATAGCTTAATAGAAAAACAACCTTTTTAACTCCTTTGGCAATACCCTTTAAACAAACGGCGAAACGATTTCTACTTAGAATCGGAAAAACGACTCCTAATGTAGTATGTCCGAATTTTAGCCGAACATCTTTGGCGATCTGATCAATATTTGCATAATTTCCTTGGGTGCGTGCTACAACAGATTCAGTGATGGCCACAATATCCTTGTCATCAATCGTATAACCTTCTGATTTTGCAGCATTTAGCACTGTGTCAGTCACTATTTTGACAACATCATCCCCTTGATTGAATATTGGTGCTCGAAGACCCCTTACAATCGTACCAACCGCTCTGTCCATTCTTCACATCTCCTTGCTTTGTAAATGGTTCATTATACATGTATAGTGAATCAACTGTTTTCACAAATATTATTATACACGATTTTAAATATAAAAAAAGTAAATAGTTATTATGATGAGTATAAGTTTTGCTTATATCATACGAGCTAAGTGATTAAACATCATGCAATCACCGGATTATTAAGATCCATCTCTTTGAGGTAAATCATGCAATTCTATTTCCTTGCATATGTCTTGCATTTCCTCGTCTATTTGTGCAATACGATCGGCACAAGATTTTAATTGTTCTAAAAGAATGTCCGGAGCATATTCAGTGTTCTTATAATGAATTTGATGTTCTATGCTGGCCCAAAAATCCATAGCTATGGTGCGTATTTGTATTTCAACAGGTAAAATGCTTGTTTGACCTTGTAATTTGACCGGAAGTGTGACAATTATATGCAAACTTCGATAGCCGTTGGGTTTTGGATTTTTGATATAATCCCTTGTCCGTGTAAGCTTTATGTCACTTTGACTGCAAAGTTTATCCGCCAGATTATAGATGTCATCAATGTAATGACAGATAATACGGATACCGGCGATATCGGTTAATACTTCCCGGGCATTTTTGATACAAGGCTCATAACCTTTTCTTTTTAATTTATTATATATACTCTCCGGCGTTTTTAAACGGCTTTCCATATGATGAATCAAATCTCTTCCGGTTTGTTGCTGAAAACTCAAATTTATATTATCTAATTTCTTAATAATGTCTTGCATGGCAATTTTATAAAAGCTTTGCATTTCCAAATATTCTTCTGTACTTTTTGATTTTGGCCCGAGTAAATTTATGACGTTCGATTTTTCTTTCAGTGTAGAAAATTGAAGTTTTCTATCAATGATCATTACAGTTCTCCGTCTATTCATTTTTGTGTTTTACTTTAACAGTCCCCCCTGACTTTCATCAGTCCTAAAAACACAGAAAGAACTGATGTCCAACCTGACACAAAATACATGGAACCCATCCGAAGTATGGACAGATGTTATATAATTTTTACTAGATATTCTACCCAACAACTATCATAACACAAAATCGGCTTTTTAGTCAATTTTAACTGTGGTTATAAATTCCCAGATTGGTAACAGTAAACAATAATCATCGATATATGGTAATTCATTTTAAGAGTGCCTTTCAGTTTTCCTCAATATTATTATATAACAATCAATAGGAAACGGAAGTAGAAATCAAAGAAAATTATAGAATTATTTGGTTATAAAATTTTTCGCAGTTTTGAAGAGCGAGCGTGAAATATAGAGCAAATCGGCGTTTTCAAGCGTAG
>CALCRE010000216.1 GCA_937894465.1 uncultured Clostridia bacterium | reverse complement strand
CAGATGTCTATACTCTAAAAACATTGACAATTTGTTCTTTGCGGGCAGAAATATAAGCACAACCCATGCGGCGTTAAGTTCCACCCGTGTCATGGCAACCTGTGCCATTTTAGGCCAAGCGGTAGGAACTGCAGCATCCATTGCGGTGCAACAGGATTGTTCTCCGAGAGATGTCTATTTGAATCATATATTGCTCTTAAAACAAACATTAATGGATGATGACTGTTATTTACCTTGGAATACAAGGGATGTTGGAGATATTTCCAAAGATGCCCTGTTGGCTGCATCCGAAGGGGATCCTCTCCCGCTACGAAATGGAACGGATCGTCCTGTTGGGAAAACTGATAACGGATGGGCCGGTTCCCTTGGATCTTTCGTGGAGTATCGGTTTGATCAACCGACACAAATAAATCGATGCAGATTTGTGTTTGACAGTGACTTGGAAAGGGATAGCTGTACCGGTCATGAAAAATACAAGACCCTTCCTATGCTTTGTAATCGCTTTTACAATATGGAACCTTTTGGTTTCCCACAAACCATGGTGAAGGATTTTGACTTGGTGTATTTGGATGAAGACGGAGAGTGGAAGTTACTTAAACAGGTTCGAAACAACTATCAAAGGCTGTGCTTCGTAAAAGTGCAGGTGACCACAAAAGCCATTCGATTTATACCCAGAGAAACTTGGGGGTATGAAAAGGCTCATGTGTTTGCTTGGGATGTAAGGTGAAAACATGGTAGATGTATATTTTAGTCGACTGTTTGCATGTTTGGTTTTGTCAGGTTGTTTGATGTTTTTGATTTCCTGCAGTCCTTCGGGAGATTTGCCACCTGTAGAAGGAGAACTCACTGATGTAGTTCAGGATTTTACGGATAAAATGGTACAAGAGGATTTTAAGGGAGCATATGATTACTTTGATCAACCTATGAGAAAGGCATTGCCGTTATTTCAATTGAAAATGATATGGCGTCAATTGCCCAAACAAGCGGGATCCTTTGTAAAGTCAAAAGGTTATCAATATGAAACGGTGCAAGGATATGACGTGTTCAATGTGGCTCTTGAATTTTCCGAGGCCTTTATCAATATGCGGGTGGTGTTCAATGAAGAAAACCGGGTAACCGGTTTGTTTTTCCAACCCGGAAAAGACCCGGATGCCCCGACCTATCAATTGCCTTCATACGCACAGCCGGCACTTTATACCGAAGAAGAAATATTATTCGGTGAAAAGGATTGGGAGTTACCCGGAACGTTGACTGTCCCGGATGGGGAGGGACGTTTTCCTGCTGTTGTTTTAGTACATGGCTCCGGTCCGAATGACCGGGATGAAACCATAGGTGGAAACAAACCTTTTAAAGATTTGGCAACAGGTTTGGCTAACAAGGGAATTGTTGTACTTCGATATGATAAGAGAACATTGGTGCACAATCAAAAGTTTGCTTTGGATGAGAGTTTTACTGTCAATGAAGAAACGGTTTTGGATGCCGTTTACGCTATAGACTTTCTAGCGGAGCATCCGAAGGTGGATCCCCACCGGATCTATATCATCGGACACAGTTTAGGGGCTTCATTAGCACCTCGAATTGTCCAAAACCAAGAAAAAGTAGCCGGATGCATTCTATTGGCAGCTGCCGCAAGACCCTTGGAGGATTTGGTTGTTATTCAAACCGAGTATTTGGCAAAAGCAGACGGAACCGTTTCAAAGGAAGAAGAGAATGTAATAAAGGAATTAAAAAAACAACAGGATAACATTAAAGAACTGAAGCAATCTTCAAAAACCCCGGCTTCACAACTGATGGGCGTGCCTGCTTCCTATTGGTTGGATCTGAATGCATACTCACCGGTACAAACTGCCGAGGACTTGTTTGTTCCCATGTTGATTCTGCAAGGAGAACGGGATTACCAGGTAACCATGGAGGACTTTGAACTTTGGAAAGAAGGATTACGAGGAAAAGAACATGTGACATTCAAAAGCTATCCTGCTTTAAATCACTTGTTTATAGCAGGTGAAGGAGAGAGTTTACCTCAAGAATATGAACTGCCTAAAAATGTGGAAGTACATGTTATACTAGATATTGCCGATTGGGTGAATGGGCAATAGAAAGTAAAAAGAACATCAAGGCTTTCGTCAATCGAAAGCCTTGATGTTTTTTGTTTTTGTTAGTGCCTACTGTTCAAAATAGGTTTTAGAAATAAATTGCATAATGGCGGGCATGTTTTCGGTAATGGTATTGAAATGTTTGTTGAGAAGGTTCCTTGCTTCCCATAAGCTTGCATAGTTATCATAACATGGCCTTGATTTTCTGCAATCGGTGTCGTTTGCTTTCCAGACTTCACAGCCTTGGAATGGATTGGCAGTGCCAAGGTACAAGTCTTTACAGCTGTCTACATAGAGAATTCTTCCTCCGTAATTGTGAGGGTTATCCAATCCGTCTAAGAAAAGTGATCTGAAATTGATTCCGTCATCCGAAACATAAAGGTCAAATCCCACCGGGTACCGGATTGCTTTTAGTACATCTAAAACAGTGGAGTAAATGAAGATCAACAAATCGGTAATCGGTTGAGAGATAATTCCATACAGAGCTTCTCTGTTTTTCAATAGGACGGTTAAAACTACTTCCATATTGGATGAATCGTCAAATGTGCTGATATATAACCGACCTTTGTATTCTTGTATTTGCCAAGCATAGACATTAAACGGATTGTTAAAACCGGATCCGATCATGGTGATGCTGTCGCATCCCGGATGGTCATATCCGGGTATGGATATCAAGGGGTGACCTCCTACCACCAAGTCCCAATTGTCATGCTTGTCGATCCTGACCACATCACATCCCATGGGTACAAGCCAAGCTAAGGGCAAGGGCTTGGTTCCGCTGACATACAGGTGATTTTTAAATACACCCATAGCAAGGGAGTATCTGTTCAAGGGATTTCCGAATCCGTTATCCACAACTTTGGTCCAATCATTCATTTCCGGTTCCGAACCGTTGGTTCTCCATACCTGGACACCGTTTTGGGTGCTGGTTGCCACATAGATTCTGTTATTGAAAACCGCCATATTGGTAATGGCACCTGTGGGATTTCTTTCGGGATTAAAGCCCGGTGCTTCCGGTACAATGACCTTTTCCCAGGGGAAAAATTCCGGATCCTCACTGCTGTACAGCAAGGGGAGTGCGCTCATGTTAGCCTCGTCAATGGTGGAAACATAGAGCTTACCTTTATGGGTAATCATGGCCCGAGATGAGGTGCCTTCCAATACTTGATCTTGTAAGACACACCAAACCACACCATTGGTAGACTTTACGATTTGCACTCTACTGCCGAAAGCTGCGGCATATAGCGTAGGACTGCCGTTGAGAGGGCAATGCCGGATCATATAACGAAAACCGGACATTTCATTGGTATATGCTTTATAGACTCTTTGCCACGGCAAACAACCGTCTTTACGGTAACGCCATATTTCAGCTCTGTTATCTACAGCATTTGGCGGCAAGGAATCCACCGGACATTCTACCGGATTAATCAAAACCGGAATGGCAGTTTGAGATTGTATGGCTTTTATAATGGTATACAGGATATTTCTACCTGTACCTACATAGATAAAGTCATCGAGATCACTGATGGACCATGCATAATTGTTTTGTCTTGCGTTAATGAGGTCGCAAGCATCAAAACCGTTAACAGGGGTTAGGTTTGTAAATTGAGTCAAGTTCATTCCTCCTAAGAATTTAATATGTAACCCCTTGCTATAATGTATTAGGAATAAAGCGATTTTGTGACGAAAATGAAGTTGATATTTTGCCCATACAAAAAAGCCGCCGGCTGAAAGCCGGTAGCTTCTTTAAAATGTAATGCCCGTATTTATTGCAACTCTATACGATATTTATAGTAATCAGCGTCTTGCCAATTTTTTTTATCACGCTCTCCTATTCTTGTTAAGTAGAGGATGACATCTCCTGTAAGGCGGTCTTGATGATATCTGAAATTTGACAATTGTAATCCCGAGGAATCATTAAATCCTTTTTCGTCGATTACAAAAATGGAGTCACGGATCAGACCGAAAGGCTCTTCTTGCATCTTTGCAATAACCAAGGATGTTCTAGGATAATTTCCTTTGGGGCGTTCACCGTAAATACACAAATTGCCCATCCAATAAAGGTCACCGGTTTTTATAGAGCGAAACAAGGTAGAACCGTTTGAACCGGATTCAATCATATCACCGTTAATAAAAGACAAGGGTTCCGCTTCGCTCCAGGTTTCCCCTCTGTCTTCGGAAAAACTCATCCATTTGTATCCTGGTTTTTCAGGGAACATACTGTTGTCTCCCCGTAGAATCATAACCAAGGTTCCGTTGCGTAATTCTGCGATTGCAGCTTCATAAAAACCTCTTGAGGTTCGATCCAAATCCGGTATGAGAGGTTTGCTTAATTTCCATTCAATGCTCCCATCCGCCTTGTAATCTCCCAACATATTCGTGATAACACCTGCAGGGCACCAGCAACCTTTATAATGGTAAGGCTTCCCTTGTTCGTCCAGGTACCAATTTTGTCCCGGGAAAATAATTCTCCCGGAAGAGATTTTCAATGGAAAAGAAAAACTCATGTGAGATGAAAGCTCTAAACTTTTTTCTTCACTCCATGAATTGTTAAAGGGAGTATATGTTTGCATAACAAGATCGTTTTTACGTCCTACATCAAGAGAATCTTTCGGATACAAGGAACGATTGGTCAATGTAATTAATTTTCCTGTGTCGGTGTCAAAGAAGGCGGCCGGCTCACCGTAACGAACCAAGCCTTCGGGAACTTTTACCCCTTTCCATTTCACATAAGGCTCCGACCAGCTTTTCCCATTGTCCCTGCTGATTGTAATCATATAATTATCATATGCATCGGAATAATCTTGCCAACCGTAACAATGCATAAGAACCGGATTGTGTTTGTCGATATATGTAGCAAACCCGGGCACAACATCTCTACCGTTTTGGTACCGCAAAATGATCTCTTTGGATAATAACTTAAACATTTTTTATCCCTCCGTCTGTTTTACTTTATTAACATCACCTTTTAGTATAAGTTACCATTAACCGGTATATAACGTCAAAAAAACTTATCAGTAAAAAAAGTTATCTTATTTTTAGATAACTTTTTTATTTATGAAAATTTATTTGTTTTTAGAATTAAATCTCTTTTCTTTTTGGATTAATAGATATATCAAGTAGAACGACAATACCATATGCAATCAAAGCATACACGATCATTGCTATAATCACTGAGGGCTCCAAGATGGAACTTGTTTCCAAACCTTCATTGACAGCAGAGGAAAAAATACCTTTGAAAGGGCTTAAAAACACTCCGGTCACAGTGTAAATAAAGGAAACAAAACCACTGGCAGGATTAGCCCCCAATAATTTAAAAATCAATCGAAACGCAAACAAGGTCTCCAGTATACCTAGAATATAGAAAACGACTTTCCTTGTAGTGCGGTACTGATGATATTTTTTTTCTACATGATCCATTTCCATGATAATCCTCCGAAAATACTTTATCGTTTATTATGTAGTATCCCCGATTCTTCTATTTTCATGTTAAAAATCATGGTAAATTTTTTTGAAAGCATTCCGGATAAATATCATCTAGTGCGTAAATGCTTTTGACCGGTTTTTCCCTGTCGATCCATTTGCCGTTTGTAAAGTCCGGAAATGAGATGGAAGAGCTTCCGGTATGGATGGATTGCTCGGATAATGTGGTAATCGCCATCCAGGTTGCAACATCATAAACATCGATGGGTGTTTGAGTCTTGTTACGAATGGCATCGGCAAATGCAAGTAAAGTCAGATGATCCATTCCACCGTGACCGCCTTTGACACCGCTGTTTATAAAGTCTTTCCACAGGGGATGACCATATTCTTCAAAATAATCATCAATAGGATCCCATTTTTCTTCCTCGGTTCTCCCGTCAATAAAAATACCGCTTTTGTCTTCCGAATAGATGCCATTGGTACCTTGAACCACATTAAAGCGGGAATAGGGTCTAGGCAGTGTGACATTGTGGGTGACCAGTACTGTTTCACCATGGGCGCATTTGATCAGGGATTGTACTACGTCGCCTTTGAGAAAATCAAAATTGGCTAATTCATAATCCGGCTCTTTGTTCTTTTTGATCCAGTCTCTTAATCCCGCTGCTTTCGAAGCCATGGATGTAATACTGATAAAACGATTTCCACGATTAATTTTCAGCATCTTTGCAATGGGACCTGCACCATGGGTGGGATATAAATCCCCGTTTCGTTGCATATTGTTGTACAAACGGTTATTCATTCGTCCGGCCATT
>CALCRE010000215.1 GCA_937894465.1 uncultured Clostridia bacterium | reverse complement strand
CACGGATATCGTGACCATATCCACATTCGCAATGAACCACTTCTCCGAATAGCCCTTGTTTGATCATGTGGTACATCATCATCTCATACTTTCCGTAGCAGCAATTTTCCAACATCATGCAAGGAATACCGGTTTCTTCATATGTCCTGATCAATTGCCAACATTCTTCTGTAGAGGCAGCACCGCCTACTTCCACACCTGCATATTTACCGGCTTTCATGGTTGCAATGGCCAAGGGAATATGAGTGATCCAATTCGTAGCGATGACTACGCCTTGTATGTCATTTCTGGCCAAGAGCTCCCGATAATCTACATAAGTATCAGGTTTTTGCACCTGTGCAGCTTCAAACGAGGATAATGTTTGTTCAAAAAAATCAGGGTTGGTGTCGCATACAGCAACAATCTGTATGCCTTTAATGTTCAGCATAGTTCTGATCAGACCGCGACCTCTTCCTCCAAGGCCTATGACTCCGAGTTTTACATCATGGTTTTCCATTGTCTTTCCGCCTTCCAAAGTGAATTTTATTCTATTATACATTTTTTTAGTCGCTGGAGATACATCGAAAACGCGATTATGACAACTTTTGGACGTTGTTGATTTTAAAAATATATGTTAAACTCAAGGTTAACTTATTCAGTTAATATTGTAGAAAGGTTTGTTAAATACAACCGGGTATATAAAGTGGTTGCCGCAAAAAATGAAATTGATATGAGCACCGGCTCATTACCAAAGTTGATTATACGATTTGTTATTCCTCAAATGCTATCAGGTATGCTCCAATTGTTATATAATGCCGCCGATACCATTGTGGTGGGACGTTATGTGGGCAGTACGGCACTAGCCGCTGTAGGTTCTACCGGATCTTTGACCAACCTAATCATTAATTTGTTTGTAGGATTGTCGGTGGGAGCAAGTGTTGCCGTAGCCCAATATTACGGAGCAAAGGATTATAAAAACGTCAGCCAAACGGTACATACAGCTATGGGTATCAGTATCATTTTCGGTGTCATAGCATCAATCATCGGGATCAGTATGGCGGAAATTTTCTTGAGATATATGGGAACTCCGGAAGAGGTTTTACCCTATTCTGCAATATATATGCGGATTTATTTCGCAGGGATGCCTGCTTCTATGGTATTTAATTTCGGAAGCTCCATATTAAGAGCTGTGGGGGACACGAAGCGGCCTTTTATATTCTTAAGCATCTCCGGTCTTTTAAATGTCATTTTAAACTTGGTCTTTGTGTTGGATTTTAATATGGGCGTTGCAGGAGTTGCTTTTTCAACTATTATCGCGCAGTTTTTATCCGCTGTACTGGTTGTTTTAAGCTTATTAAAATCGGAAGGATCATATCGATTGATCATTCGTGAAATCAGGATTTATAAAGATAAATTGCTTAAGATGATGCGAATCGGCATACCGGCCGGTTTGCAGGGATCCATCTTTTCCATATCCAATGTGTTAATCCAATCCTCGGTAAATTCCTTCGGGGAATTGGCTATGGCCGGAAACACCGCTGCCGCCAACATAGACGGTTTGATCTATATTGCCTGTAATTCATTTTACCATGCTTCCTTATCCTTCACCGGACAAAATGTGGGGGCTAAAAAATATGGCAGGATCAATCGCATATTGGGGATTTGTGTGACTTACGCTATTATCATCGGTTCGATATTAGGTGTATTATCCTATGTATTCGGAGAAACTTTGTTGGGCTTCTTCTCGCCTGACAATGCGGAAGTGATCAAATACGGGATGATACGGTTGTCGATTATGGGTTTGACCTATTTTCTGTGTGGTGTCATGGAAACATTAGTAGGTTCATTGCGGGGAATGGGTGCATCCATATTACCTATGTTGATTTCCGTCATGGGTGTGGTAGGTATTAGAGTAGGATGGGTTTACACTTTCTTTGCATGGAACAGAACATTGAGAATGTTGTATATAAGTTATCCGGCATCATGGATTGTTACCTCCGTCGCTCATTTTATTTGCTTTATCATCGTCAAAAAAAACCTGGTCGCAAAGGCAAAACTCAACCCGGAGCCGGATCGTGAACCGGAACATTATGTAGTATGATGGATATTTAATAGATAATCTGGTTATTTGTGATTTAACTTCCTTTTTAAAACAAGGTGGCTTTGACTTGAGGGCGAGATTCCCTCATGCAAATCCACAAAAAGCACTGTTCGTTTGTGGTCATACAGGGCAACCTGTATAAAAATATATGATGTATAGTACATGTGACTATGTTTGATATTATTAGGAAAGGTATGATCAAGGTGAAATGATGCCCATGAGAAGGATGCGAAAGAAATGTAGAGGCATACCGAAGAGCTCAAAGCGAAGAATCAAAGAACAAATATGTCGATGATAAAAATACCGAGGAAAGTAAAACAATCCTCGGTGGTAGTTTTTTTTATTATGAAATCACATATGGATCAGGGAGTGTAAAATATTTAGTGTAATTGGTTTTATATCATTGCTTTGGGCAATAAT
>CALCRE010000214.1 GCA_937894465.1 uncultured Clostridia bacterium | reverse complement strand
CTTTCTTGAAATAAACCTTTGCCACCTTTCTCTTATCCAACGCAGACACTGGGGTGACGGTCAAACCAAAGAGTACATGAAAGCGCTTGAAGTAATAGGCCCGATACTGATTGATGGTAGAGAGCTTCCTTTCGGAACTAATCTGAATTACAGGTTTTACAACGTAACACAAAAATTCATAATTTAAAAAGAAACTGAAAAGTGGATAGAGGTGCACCAAACTAATTTGTACAATAGCCTTAAAGGGAGGTGGTGCACGGGTGAAAACCATAAAATACCCCATTAAAGAAGTAAATATAGGAGAAATACCGAACAACAAGCTGCTTGGAATCGGAATTTCCCGGAATCAGAGGGATCTTTGCAGGAAAGCCATCGAATCTTACGGTCTTCTCATGCCGATTGTTGCCGTGGAGAAGCCCGGCGGGCCGATGACGGTGCTAAAAGGTGACAAGGAGTTGACCGTTTTGAAGGATATGTCGGTACAGAAGGCCGATGTGTTCGTTGCAACCATGAAAAACAAGGATGATGTAGGCAAAGTAATTCTGTTATTGGCTTCTCTGAATAAAGAGATGAATCACATTTCGGAAGGATTGATACTGAAAGAGATCATTGATTCCGGAAACTACAATCAAAAAAGCTTGTCGGCGCAGTTGGCAAAATCCGAATCCTGGATATCCAAAAGACTGTCCTTGGCGCAGAGACTCAGCGACAGTGTCACCGCAATGGTGCTGCAGAATGAGTTAGGCCCTTCCGTCGCTCAGAACATTGCACGGATTCCCAAGAACAGGCAACATGAATTCGCCATGAATATCCGAAGGCAAGGCATACCGAAGGTGCAGGTGGAGAAACTTGTCAGTTCATATTTATCCGAAGACACTTCCGAGTCGTTTCGGGACACGATCATAGGCAATCCTTCCCTGGCCTCCGGCTTTATCAGAGAGATCGCTGCGAGGAAGGTTACGGCCAAGCCGGATGCCGCGGCCAAATTCGAGGGCGTTTTACGTCTTTTACTGAGACTGATCGCTGAACTCGAAGTGTTTTTTGCAAAGCTTGAACGGAATCAAATTTCAAAATATTCTGATTTGATCGGTGCTGTTAAATCCTCTGCGGCGGGTTTGATTGCATTAATCGGGTCGGTTTCCCCGGGGAAACTCACCGAAGAAAGGACAGGTGCCGGAAATGACAAGGATTGACGCCAACCTTTATGGTATGATACGCAGGATGTATGTAGCGGAAGGTTACAGCCAGAGGCACATTTCCCGCGTTTTGAACATTTCGAGAAAAACAGTGAGAAAATATTGTGAAGGGGCGTGTCTTCCGAAGGGAAAAAAGACGGAGCCGTCGGTTTACAAGAGTGAAGAAAGACTCGCCATCGAAAAGGTGATCGAAGATATCTACGAGGCAAACAAGGATGCCCCTAAAAAACAGCAACTCAATTCCAGAATCGTTTGGGAAATGCTTTTGGAATCCGGTTACCGGATAGGACACTCGACGATTAGAAGATATATCAGAGAATTGCGTGGTGAAAAACCTGAAATATTCATCCCTCTTGAGTTTGAACCCGGTGAGATGATTCAAATCGACTGGGGGGACGCTTACGCATACATAAGCGACGTAAAAACCAAGGTTTCCGTGTTTTGTTCGGTATTACCCTATTCTTTTGGGATCTACTGTGCGGTTTTTCCGGACAAGAAAAACGCAAGCTTTTTTACCGGACATGTCATGGCCTTCGAACATTTTAACGGGGTTCCGCGTTATGCACTGTATGACAACTTACGCTCCTCAGTTCTTGAAGGCTCGGGAGAAAATGCCATCAAGCAAGAAAACTTCAAAAAACTCGAGGCGCATTACGCCTTTGAATCCAAGTTTTGCAATATTGAAAGTGGTAATGAAAAAGGCGGAGTTGAAAACCTTGTATCAATCGTAAGATCCATAGCCTTCGTTCCCATGCCGAGAGTGGACGATTACCGGCAGCTGCAGGAACATGTCACCCGAAAATGCGTTCAATACAGTGAGAACCATCGAATCAAAACACGTCCCCGGAGCATCAAGGATATGTTGGAGGAAGAAAGGCCGTATCTTATGCCGCTTCCCGTGTATCCTTGGGATCCGTGCGAAGAATTCAAGGTGAAGGTGCATTCCGACCTTACGGTCAGGGTGGAGAATCTAAGATATTCCGTTCCCGGAGAATATGCGGAAATGACATTAACAGCCAAGGTGTCGCCTTTCAATGTGGATCTGTACAAGTCCGGCGAACTGGTCTGGAAACATAAAAAAGGGATGCATGCTACGGATCATCAGTACATACCGGAACATTATCTTGACATCCTTCTGAGCAAGCCCCGTGCAATCCCCAATGCAGTCCCGATCAAAAGAGGTGTGATGCCCGCTGAAATGTCGGACTTCCTCAAACTGTGCAAGGAACCCGATAAAAACTTTCACTTTGTCGATATACTTCTTTTGGGAAGAAAAACGGATGCGGACAAATTATTGTGGGCCGTGCGACAAGCCAATTTGACCGGAAGCCCTTCTTATGACAAGGTATGCCTGTATCTGGGAATGCGTGCCGATGGAAGCAGCGACGATCTTAACATGGAAGACATAAAGGTGGATCCCGTTGATTTCGAACTATTCGACCGATTAATGGAAGGGAGTGAATATTCAAATGACAATGACAAGTGATCGATCCGTTCCTTTGCCGGAGGCCATCGTTTCCATTTCAAAGGAACTCAAGCTTCAAGCTTTTGCACAATATGCCGAGTATGTGAAGAAGGACATGTCCACGGAAGAAATCCTGCTCGAACTCTTGAAAGCTCAGAAAATTATCAATGATGACGGCAAATACAAATACAGAATAAAAAAAGCTGCGTTCCCGGTGATTAAAACTTTGGATACTTTCAAGTTCGATTCAAAGCGATTACCGTACCTTAACAAGGATGAGGTCATGGAACTTGCAACCTGCAAGTTCGTTGAGGATAAACGTAACATAGTGGCTCTGGGACCCTCCGGAACCGGTAAAAGCCACTTAATGACAGCAATATGTATTGAGGCGATTACCAAAGGCTATACGGTAAGGTTTAAAAGAGCGTCGGATGTGGTCAATCAAATGACGGAAGCCGCCGATGAAAGGATTCTTTCTAAATACATAAAAAACATCAACGCATGTGATATCCTGTTCATCGACGAATTGGGATATTTAGCGTTTGATCCTGCAGGTGCAAGCTTGCTTTTTCAAGTCTTTGCAGCGCGTTACGAAGTGAAAAGCACGGTGGTCACATCCAATCTCGATTTCTCACAATGGGTTGCGATCCTTGGAAATGATAAGCACATGGCATCCGCCTTGATTGGCCGCCTGATCGATCAATCCGCCGTGCTGAACATGAACGGTGAAAACTACAGACTGTATAGAACAGCGAGTGCGAAAACAAGGGAAAGCGAGAAAAAGGCTGACGGGACGTCGAACCCTTCGAAGGCCGCAATTCAATCATGAGGAGGATGGATAAATGCATGAACCTATGTATGATGACGCAACCTTGCAATGGATGGAATAGGAGAATAGAAATGATTTAGTCAACAGGCTTTGGCAATATGCATTGGCTCTGGAGGAGTATGTAATACGCCTGCGTAAGCAGGTCAACACACTCTCTATGGGATTAGGCTTAAAAGAACCCTATCCCGATCCGGCTTCTGATTTTACCATACGTTTTAATGATCATCCGGCATATCCCGAATTCGCAGTATTCTTATTGGATAAAGATCTTGATTGGAAAATATCTGATTAATGTAAAAGCGGATCATCGCAAACTCAAGACAACCGTTTGCCGGTAAAAACAAAACCGTTGTTGCAGAGAGAAGCATATGCCCTAGTCGGTTTGACTTAAAAAGCTGTGCACCTTCGGACTTTACGGTCCAAGGTGTTTTTTTATTGTTGTTTTGATGATTAATGTTCAAAAGACGGGTCTATACCTGCATATTTCCAGTGGAAAGATACGATATTGGTTACCGGACGATTTCCGCCCTGAATGTTACGGACAGACACCGCCATACTAAAGCATTTTACCCGGTATACTATTACTAATCAATTTTTAAAAACTCCTACTGTTTACATGGTATACTTAAAACGTAGCAAATCCAA